>JBJOQW010000135.1:0-3409 GCA_046049665.1 Pseudomonadota bacterium
TATCGCGAACCTCTCGGGGCGCGGGATTTGGAGCAGCACTCCCGACCGATACAAGGCAAGCGCCGGGATCGGGTCAGCAATCAGGAAATTCAGGTAATTGAGCCCCTGCGCACTTACACCAAGCGCAGGCAAGGGCTTGACCGTTTCTTCGCCAAAGGCCGGGGTCAGAAACTCGACCATCGCCTCGCCCCGTGTTTGGCGCCATTTCCAAACCTGCCTGTCCTGCAGCCCTGGGACCGGATCGAAGGCCAGGGCCTGCAGGATGTCGCCCGGGGTTTCCTCGACAGTGTCACCCAAGACAACCGAAAGTCTCTCAAAGCTGGCGAAATCGATGTCACCTGTCTGCGCAAGTTCTTCTGAGTCAAACCGCACGCCCAATTCGCCCTGGTAAAGCGCATAGGCGGCTGTACCCACCAGCGTGCCGCCCAACCGGAATACTCCGGCACGCGCGAATGCCAAGAGCAAAGACCCCGTATCCCGATCTGTCGCCATAAAGCCTTCGGCGCGCAACACGCGGGCCAGTCGCGCCATCGTCGCGCGGCGGCTCTCGGATTGTGCTTTCAGCTCGGTCGCGCGGGCCAGCCGCGCGCGCAATTCCGGCGTGCCCTCACCAAGATACCGGCTTTTCATCGTCGTGCCGATCCGGAATTTGTCGTAGATATAGTGCCGACCATTGCGCACCCGTTCCTCGACGCTGCCAATCAGCTCCGAAGCGGTTTCTTCAAGGTGCAGCCTGAGCAGATCATGATACGCGACCTGCGCTGCGCGGGAATATGAAATGGCAGACATGCGTGACCCCCAAGTGTATGCATCACATATCAGTTTGCTGCACATGACCGCAAGTGTGCATCGTATTATTTTGTGGTGCACACAATCCGATGATAGAATGCGCTAGTTGACGGCTCATCCAGCGCAGGATCATACCGTGCGCCACATCCGATACCGCCCTTGTCCGGTCACCTCACGAATAAGACACCGTGCTGGGAGTGGACAAAACATGGGGGTCAGGCGGCGCGTTTTCTGTTTGCGACGGTCAGCCGACCATCGAGAACTGCGGCCCTTGTGACGGCTACTCGGTGAGCCCCTTTGGGAGACCAACGCATCCTTCTGCGCTTTCCCATGCGGGCATTCGCAATGTCATCGACTGATCCTTCGGCACGAGATGACGAGATGGGCAGCCCGTTACGGTACCGTCGGCCATAGTCGACGAGGGATTCCATGTTGTTCGCGAGATAGGTGTACAGTGTCTCGCATCGGGCCTGCACACGAGCGGCAGCGGTGCGGACAGCCAGAGGTTCTTCCGCAAGGCGGGTGCAATCGTATATGAGCCCCTTCAGATAAGTTTCAGCGACCCGTGCTCTCCCATGCCAGAGCCACCAGCGGAGGCTTTTCGCGGGGCGCTGGAACAGCACCGGAGTTCCAGTGAATCCCGGTATCTGGACCAGACCCTGAACGGCGGCCTCGACATGTCGAATGCGCATCGAGATGTGCCACCAGTCGAGGATATGCTTCACCTGGCCGTCGCCACCCATGGCATTCCGCATGAGGTTCGGGAGAGCAAGCTCGCCATCTGAGATTACCGTCAACAGACGGCCTGGCTTCCATCCAAAGCCTGACAGCTCTTCTCGCATACGGCTGCCTGGCGATGCCGTCGCATTGGCAACCAAGCCAAATCGTCGGCACATATTGCGGCTTTCAATCTTACCGACCACAAGATCCAGGTGTCGCTGCTGATACTCCGGTCGACAGCGGATATGCGCACCGTCCAGAAAAACCGTCAACCCACCTTTGGGCAGTGCTTCAACGGGATCGCCTGATGCCCTTCGACTTTTCTCGAGCCCAGTAGCTACTCTTCCCAACCGGTCACGCACCGTGGTGTGATGGGGCGGATGGCAGGGGAGGAAGCTTTTCATCAGCCGCGCGGCTTCGCGAAAGGAATGCCGGGAACCAAGGTCCGCATGGAGCCGCTGCAGCTCTGGGGTAGCTCGGTCTGGAAAGAAATAGGCCAGTGGAGAAATAGGTCCGCCGGGCATCGCCGCTGACCTGGCATCACAAGAACAGCGGCGCAAGCGCGCGGCTTTGACCCGAACCCGGCCAAAGAGCGTATCGAGATCGCGCGTGCGATAGTCATGAATGGCGCGAACCGAGGCGCAACCCGGGCATACGCGGCTTTCTCGAATGATCTCATCGACCTGGTCGTAAAGGATTACCCTCTGGATCTGTTCGACGATCCTCTTCCCATCCTCGAGGCGCAGCCCGATCCCGTCGGGACAAGTCACCCGGTAGGGTCGAGAAATGCCTTCAAGCTGATGAGTGCGCTTCTCTCCGTTGTCGAAGGTCGTTTCGATTGTGATCCGTACGTCCATGGCAGCCCCCCTTGCAAAGAGCTTAACTTAGCAAAGGCCGGAACGACGAAAATGACCCCCATGTTCTGTCCACTCCCGATCTTTGGTGAATTGGATCTGCGATTGCGCATCGGGCCGAGGGGCCTCGCCCAACGCCTTGCGCTGCGTGAGGCTGCAGATCTGTCGTGGTGGGTGGGCGATCGCATTACCGTTGACCGGCTGTCGCTGTGGCAAGCCCTGCGGCTTGGCTCGACCGACGATACCGATCAGGCGCTTCCACGGGCTGGTTGGGCCCTTCGCCGGTTGTCAGGGGGGGCCTCACCGGCCGAGGGTCTGGCGCGGTTTCTGGAACGGGCGCAGATGGGTAACATGGCCGCGCCCGAATACGCAGGCGCTGATCCCAGCCTGCCCGGCGCACAATTCGGTGCCGATCCGGGTGCTGTCGAGGACCTTTCGCATCTCATAGTGGAGGCAGCTCACCTTCATCCCGTGACCCAAGCCGCAATCGTCTTTTTCGCCTGGCGGCTTCTTGGCGCGCCACAGACGCGCGAAATGGAGGCTGCCGTTCTTGCCGCCCGTCATGCCGCTCAAATGGCGCGGCGGCCTGGTGCCGGGGCTTTGTTCCAACCCCTTGCCCAAGGCGGTCCGGGTGCCTTTCGGGGGGAAGGGCCGCCGGAACGCAAGTTTGCCGCCTGGGTCTCCGGGGCGAAGCAGGCCAGCCTTGCCGCCCTTCTTCATCTGGAACAACTGGAGCTGTGGCAAAACAAGGCGCGGGCCGAGATTGCCGATCTGTCCGGCCGCACGCCAGCGCTGCTGCTTGATTGCCTGACGCGTTGGCCTCACGTTTCGGCGTCCCTTGCCGAGGCGGAAACGGGCGCGTCCCGCGCATCCTGCCAGCGCAACCTCGACCGCCTGACGACCCGTGGTCTTTTGCGGGAAGTCACAGGTCAAGGCCGATACCGGCTCTGGACCGCGAGCCTTTAGGCAGGGCCGTGGCTCTGTGATCGGGAAGGTCGGCAGAACAGGCTCCATTGAAAGGCATCATGGCCCTGCCGCTGTTCAAA
>JBJOQW010000136.1:0-12214 GCA_046049665.1 Pseudomonadota bacterium
AGACCAATCAGCCACAGGATAGGGTGACGCATCACGCGCGGCCTTGTTGCACTGGGTCGGTTCTGCCCGCCCAATATGCCGACAGATAGCCACCCGTCAGCAAAACAGCATGTTGTGCAAACCAAAAGAATTGGCTGCCCAGCGGGTTCTCTCCGGCGTAACCGTGCCAAAAGGCGTATTCTGCCTGCCCCGATGCCGTCAGTGTCAGCCGAACGATGTTGATTGCGGTGGCCAAGCATACCGTTGCAGCCACTGCCACGCCATCACGCCAGCTGACATCACTGCGCACGACCATGGCCCAACCCATATGCACCAGAATGGCCGCTGAAATGCCTGCAAAAGATGAACAAGCCCCCACCAGCGTCACCCGCATGCCATCTGCTGCAACCAAACCGGCGGGGGTGTCTGTCACCGGCGCACCTGACGCTGTGATGGCCGCCTGCAGTAACGCCATGTCCACCCCGATGATGGCGTGATAACCCAGCCGAAATACCAGCGGCGCGATGGACAGATTGGCACACAACGCCAGCATGCACACTGCCGCCGCCCGCATGTCAGCATCCCCGCGCCAGCGCCACAGGATCAGCAGCCCCATGGCCCCGACGCAAAGCCCGATGCCAGCCAGACTGCGCTCTGCCGCCAAAGGGATGGTCGCCAGCGCAATACCCAGCACCGCGATCAGATCAGCGCGTTGACAGGCCACGGCCACGCGGCTGCGTGCCGCCCGCCACAAGGCCACGGCAAACACCAGCCAGGGAAACATGCTGATCTGCGGCAAGCGCTGCGCGAACCCGTCAACCAGACCAATCCGCAGGTCGCGTAACGCAAAACAAAGCGCCAACCCTGCAATCGCCAACAGCACCAGTGCACGTGGTGAAACCGGGCGCGGGCCGGAAAACGTCAGACCGGACGTCATGCCAAGGCTGCGATCTGGATTTGCCTATTTCGTGCGGCGGCCGCGCAGGTATTTGATGCCAACAACCGCGCCAACAGCGGCCAAAAGCGCCACAGGGCCCGCGATGCCTGTGCCCGGCATCGGCACAAGCGCACCGGCCATGGCAGAAGTTGCAGAAAACACAGTGACAATTGCTAAGCTGGAAATACGCATCTTGACCTCATTCAATGCTTGGACACCTGAAGGTCAACACAAGTATTGATCTATTCCAGCATACTATAAGGTCTTCTTCGGCATTTATACCGCCCGGTCCAGCCGCGTGGACAGATGGATCAGGCTTTCGGATGATTTCACCCCCGTCAGCGCGCCGATCTGATCCAGCACATCATCCAGCGCACGCGTGTTCGACGCGGCCACCTGCATCAGCAGGTCAAACCGACCAGAGGTGGTATAGACCCGCTCCACCTCAGGGATATTCTTCAGCCGGATCAAGATGCCCGCCTGCGCGCGCGGTTCAATATTGACCAGAACGCTGGCCCGCAGCCGCCCTTCGCGCGCGGCCTCCCCCAGTTTCAGGGTGTAGCCTGCGATCATGCCGGTGGTCTCCAGCCGCTCCAGCCGCGTCTGCACCGTGCTGCGCGCCACCTTGAGCCGCCGCGCCAAGGTGGCCACAGACATGCGCGCATCCGCCCCAAGCAGGCTGATGATGTTGCGATCGAGTTCATCCATCAAAATTGATTGCCCCACACTACATTTTAACGGAGCTATACAGCAATTCTGCACTTTTGTCCGGTGAAAATGTGCCCCATATGCGCAGTCCTAGTTTGCAGGAAAAGGGCGGCTCATACGCACCTGGCCTGGTTGGAAAAAACCACGCAGGTGCGCGCTTTTCCGGCTGATCCGGGGCGCGACATGCGTCTTATTGGCCGAAAGGAAACGCCGATGGGACTGTCGAAAACGATCTGGACCAACCCGACCGAATACCTTCGCACCATGCAGCCGGAAAACCCGGTGCTGTTCTTTTCGCCGCAGGCGCTGCAGGCACAGGCCAAGCGGTTTATTGATGGTTTTCCGGGGCTTGTGACCTATGCGGTCAAGTCGAACCCGGGTGAAGAAGTGATCGAGAACCTTGCCGCTGCCGGTGTGCGCGGGTTTGATGTGGCCTCGCCGTTCGAGATCGCGCTGATCCGCCGTTTGGTGCCGGATGCGGCCCTGCATTACAACAACCCCGTACGCGCCAAGCACGAGATCGCCTTTGCCGTGGCGCATGATGTGGACAGCTATTCGGTGGACAGCGCATCCGAGCTGGAAAAGCTGATCGCCATGGTGCCTGCGGGGCGCGAGATTTCGGTGCGCTTCAAGCTGCCGGTGTCGGGGGCGGCCTATAACTTTGGTGCCAAGTTCGGCGCGACGGTGGAGCTGGCGGCAACGCTGCTGGCACGCGTGGCCGAGGCGGGCTTTGTGCCATCGCTCTGCTTCCACCCCGGTACGCAGTGCACCGACCCTGCGGCGTGGGAGGCCTATATCCGCGCGGCGGCGGATATCGTGGTGGCGTCAGGCACCACGATTGGGCGCATGAACGTGGGCGGCGGTTTCCCTTCGCACCGTCTGAACGGGGTGATCCCGCAGCTGGAGGCGACATTCGCGCTGATCGACCGGGTGACGGGCGAGGCGTTTGGTGATGCACGCCCGGCCCTGATCTGCGAGCCGGGGCGCGGCCTCTGCGGCGATGCCTTTGTGCTGGCCGACCGTGTGAAGGCCGTGCGTGACGGGGCACACGTGTTCCTGAACGACGGCACCTATGGCGCGCTGAACGAGCTGATGCTGATCGGCGTGATTGACCGCACGACGGTGATGGCGCCCAACGGCGATATCCGCAAAGGCGAGCCGGTGCCGCGCATCATCTTTGGGCCGACCTGTGATTCGGTTGATCGTCTGCCGGGTGAGGTAATGCTGGCCGGTGATATTGCTGAAGAAGATTACCTGATCTTCCACGGCTTTGGGGCCTATTCGGTGGCCACGAACACGCGCTTCAACGGCTTTGGCGATCTGCAACTGGCAACGGTTCTTTCGACCAGACTGTGATCTGACGACCCCATTTTGCGCCCCCGGCTGGACAATCCCAGCCGGGGGCGTAGTTATTTGCATCAGGCAGATGTGGGGGTTGGCATGGAACGGGCGAAATTCGGTGCGGCACAACCCCTTTTGCGGCGCGAAGACCCGCGTTTGCTGACCGGGCAGGGCCGTTATGTGGCCGATATCGTGCCCGCAGGTGCGCTGACAGCCGTGTTTGTCCGCAGCCCCGTTGCGCACGCGCGGATCACCAGGCTGGACCTGACGGCTGCGCGGGCTGTTCCGGGGGTGCATCTGGCATGGGCGGCAGCGGATGTGCTGGCGGCGGGGGTGGGCCTGCACATGCGGCACAATCAGGTGACCAACCGCGACGGCAGCACGGGGGCGGCACCCGAACGCCCGATCATGGCGCAGGACGTGGTGCGCTTTGCGGGTGAGGCAGTGGCGGTGATCGTGGCCGACAGCATGGCTGCGGCGCGCGATGCCGCAGAACTGGTCGAGATGGATTTTGACGATCTGCCGCTGTGGCTGGACCGCAGCATTGGCGGTACGCCGATCCATGCAGAGGCCCCGGCGAACTGTGCCTATGACTGGGGCATCGGCGATGCAGGCCGGGTGGGCGCGGCGCTGGAGGCATCAGCCCACCGCGTGACGCTGGAGGTGGTGCATAACCGCGTGATGGCCAATGCGATTGAGCCGCGCGGCTGCTTTGCCGAATGGGATGGCGGGCGGCTGCATCTGTGCGTGAACGGGCAGGGCGTCTGGGCGATCAGGCGCGATCTTTCGCGCCATCTGGGGCTGAAGGTTGATGCGATCCGGGTGACGAACCCCGATGTGGGTGGCGGCTTTGGCATGAAGGCCATGGGCTATCCGGAATACATTGCCACGGCGGCCTGCGCGCGCGCCTTGGGCCGCCCGGTGCATTGGATGGCCGAACGCGGCGAAGGGATGCTAACGGATAACGCTGGGCGTGACCTTGTGGCACAGGTCGAGATGGGCTTCGACCAGAATCTGAAGATTGTCGCCTATCACGTTGATCTGGTGTCAAATCTGGGGGCTTACAATTCCGAAGAAGGCCAGATCATCCAGTCCGAACTTTTCGCCAAGGTGCTGACGGGTGTTTATGATATTCCCAATGCGGCGATGCGGGCAGTGGGGGTCTATACCAACACCTGCCCGGTCGATGCCTATCGCGGCGCGGGGCGGCCCGAGGCGATCTTGACGATTGAGCGCATGATGGATCATGCCGCACGGACCTTGGGGGCCGATCCTTTTGATCTACGCGCCCGCAATTTCATCCGCAGCTTTCCCTACACCACGGCAACGGATGAAGTGATCGACGTGGGCGATTTTGACCGCGTGCTGGCCCGCGCCCGCGCCGAGGCGGATGTGGCGGGCTTTGCGGCGCGCAAGGCTGCGAGTGCGGCCAAGGGCCTGCTGCGGGGCTTGGGTCTGGGCATTTATATCGAGGCGATTCTGGGCGATCCGGACGAAACCGCGCGCATCACGCTGGACGGCGATGGCGGGGCCACGCTTTATGTGGGCACGCAATCCAACGGGCAGGGGCATGAGACGGTCTATCCACGGCTGTTGCAGGCGCAGACAGGCATCCCCGAGGATCTGATCCGCATCGTGCAAGGCGACAGTGACCGCATTGCCAAAGGGGGCGGCACGGGCGGGTCGCGGTCGGTGACGGTGCAAAGCACGGCCACGCGCGCGACCGCCATTGCGATGATCGACGGGCTGGTTGATTTTCTGAACGCGGAATGGGGCGTGCAGGACGTGATCTTTGCTGATCACGCCTTTGGTGCTGCGGGCACGAACCACCGGCTGACCCTGCTGGAAGCGGCGGCGCTTGCGCGTGCGAAAGGCCGGGTTGACCTGCTGGATGTGGCACAGACCACGGAAATCGCCGGGCGCAGCTACCCCAATGGCGTGCATATCACCGAGGTCGAGATTGACCCCGAAACAGGTGCGCTGACCATGGATCGCTACACCGTGGTGGATGATTTCGGCACGCTCGTGGCACCAGCGCTGGTCATGGGGCAAATCCATGGCGGTGTGGCGCAGGGGTTTGGACAGGCGGTCACGGAAAACGCCCTGTTCGATGCGCAGGGTCAGCTTCTGACCGGCAGTTTCATGGATTACGGCATGCCGCGCGCCGATGATCTGCCAATGATCCGCTTTGCATCCGAACCCGTCCCCACGCAGCGCAACCCCCTGGGCATGAAGGGTTGTGGTGAAGCGGGCACGGTCGGTGCACTCGCCGCCGTGTCAAACGCCGTGCGCGATGCGCTGGCACCCCGCGGGGTTGGCCATGTGGACATGCCCTTTACGCCATCGCGCATCTGGGGCTGGCTCAACGACGCCAACACCCGCCCTTGATCTGCCCGTTTTCTCTTTGTGAAAATACTCTGCGGGGTAAGCTACAGGTTGCGCCACAGGTTCAAGCAACCTGTGGCTTGGGGGGTGCAAAACCCCCGGTCCTGCCGGTTCAGCGCTTGCTGACATCCACGTAGTCGCGCTTGGCCGGGCCCACATACAGCTGGCGCGGACGGCCGATTTTCTGCGTCGGATCGGCGATCATTTCCTTCCACTGGCTGATCCAGCCCACCGTGCGCGAAATCGCAAAGATCGGCGTGAACATGGATGTGGGGAAACCCATCGCATCCAGAATGATGCCCGAATAGAAATCCACGTTCGGATACAGCTTTTTCGAGATGAAGTAATCATCCTGCAGCGCGATCCGCTCCAGTTCCTTGGCCACCTGCAGCGTCGGGTTGTTGTGCACGCCCAGCAGTTCCAGCACCTCATCGGCGCTTTCCTTCATCACTTTCGCACGCGGGTCAAAGTTCTTGTACACCCGGTGACCAAAGCCCATCAGCTTCACACCGCTGGTCTTGTCCTTGGCCTTGGCGATGAATTCCGGAATGCGGTCCACCGTGCCAATCTCGCGCAGCTGTTCCAGTGCTGCCTGATTGGCCCCGCCATGCGCAGGCCCCCAAAGGCAGGCAATGCCCGCTGCGATGCAAGCAAAGGGGTTGGCCCCCGAAGACCCCGCCAGACGCACCGTTGACGTGGATGCGTTCTGTTCATGGTCGGCATGCAGCATCATGATCCGGTCCATGGCCTTTTCCAGCACCGGGTTGACCACATAATCCTCGGCCGGCACGGCAAAGCACATGTTCAGGAAGTTGCCCGCATAGCTGAGCGCGTTCTTGGGGTACACGAAGGGCTGTCCGATCGAATACTTGTACGCCATCGCCGCAATCGTTGGTAGTTTGGCAATCATGCGGATCGCCGCAACCTCGCGCTGCCAGGGATCGGTGATATCGGTGCTGTCATGGTAGAACGCCGCCATGGCCCCCACCACGCCCACCATCGTGGCCATCGGGTGCGCATCACGCCGGAAACCGCGGAAGAAATAGTGCATCTGTTCATGCACCATGGTGTGCTTGGTCACACGTTCGCGGAAATCGGCCAGCTGTGCTGCGGTGGGCAGTTCTTCATACAGCAGCAGATAGCACAGTTCGAGGTATGTGCTTTTCTCGGCCAGCTGATCAATCGGATAGCCTCGGTGCAGCAGTTCGCCCACGTCGCCGTCGATATAGGTGATGGCGCTTTCGCAGGCGGCAGTCGAGGTAAAGCCGGGGTCATAGGTGAACACATCACCTTCGGCATACAGCTTGCGGATATCCAGCACGTCCGGCCCAAGTGTGGGCGAGTGGATCGGCAGATCAATGGATGTGCTGCCGAATGTCAGTTTTGCAGTTCTTGTCGCCTTGTCCATGGCATCCCCCTTTGCGGGTGCGCCACTATGGGCGCGGGTGGGGCGAAGGGGGGCCACTCTTCAGGCAGTAGCAGCCCCGATCCGCGAAATCGTCTCGTCCTGACCGATGACTAGCATCATGTCGTAAACGCTTGGTGTCACTGTGCGCCCGGCAAGGGCGGCCCGCAACGGTGCTGCCAATTTGCCAAAGCCTATGCCGTGGCTAGCGGCCACGTCACCCAGAATGACCTCAAGAGCTTCTTTCGTCCACTGTGCAGTTTGCAGGCGCGGCGTCAAGTCCCGCAGTATACCACGGGATACCGAGTCAAGCGCCTTGCTGGCGGCCTCATCCGGCACAACAGGCCCATCGATCAGCATAAATGCTGATTTATCAATGATTTCAAAGAAAGTCTTCGCGCGATCTTTCACGCAGTAAAGACCGTGTGACATGCGGTCATGCTGCTTTTGGGTAAGGGCTGGCTGGCCGGTTGCGGCCAGAAAAGCCTCCAGTTCATGCAGCAGTGCAGCATTTTCCGTTGCAGCAATGTGCTGACCCGAAATGTTTTCCAGCTTTTTGAAATCGAGTCGCGCGGGCGCGCGGCCAATCCCGGGCAGATCAAACCACGCTTTCGCCTGATCGGACGTAAAGAATTCGTCATCACCATGCGCCCAGCCAAGCCGCGCGAGGTAATTGCGCATGCCCGCCGCCGGGTAGCCCTGCAACTGGTATTCGCCCACTGCTGTGGCCCCATGGCGTTTGGACAGCTTTTTTCCATCTGGGCCATGGATCAGCGGGATATGTGCCCAAACGGGCACTTCCCAGCCCATGGCATCATAGACCATCTGTTGCCGTGCGGCATTGTTCAGGTGGTCATCGCCGCGGATGACATGTGTCACGCCCATATCATGGTCATCCACCACCACGGCGAGCATATAGGTTGGCGTGCCGTCCGACCGCAGCACGATCATGTCATCCAGCGTTTCGTTCTTGATGGTGACATTGCCCTGCACCTGATCGGCAATCACGGTTTCGCCCGTGCGCGGGGCCTTCATGCGAATGGCGAAAGGTGCGTCGGGATGCGTGGCGGGGTCAGCATCGCGCCACGGGCTTTGAAAAACAGGATAGCGGCCAGCGGCCTCTTCCGCGGCACGGAAGGCGGCAATGTCTTCGGCCGTGGCAAAGCACTTGTAGGCCGTGCCGCGTGCCAGCATCTGATGCGCCACTTCGGCATGCCGCCCGCGCTGTTCAAACTGACTGACGGCATCGCCATCCCAGTCCAGCCCCAACCAGCGCAGGCCCGTGACAATGGCTTCGGCGGCGGCAGGCGTATAACGCTCGCGATCCGTATCCTCGATCCGCAGCAGGAACTTGCCACCGCGCCCGCGCGCATAAAGCCAGTTGAACAGCGCCGTGCGCGCGCCGCCAATGTGCAGATCGCCCGTTGGAGAAGGCGCAAAACGGGTAACAACAGGGCGGGACATAGGCGCGTTAACCTTTCGGAAACCATGTGGGGCGTAGCCTGAGGCTTCTACGGCAATGATGGGGTAGGGCACAAGATGGCGCGGCTTTGGGAGGTGCCCTTGCAGGGGCTGCTTTCCGCGAAAGGCAGCCTGTTTGCATGGGTGCCGATCTGCATGGGCGCGGGCATCGCCCTGTGGTTCGCCCTGCCGTGGGAGCCGGGGCGATGGTTCTACCTTGGGCTGATCGCAGCACTGGGCCTGCTGATGGCGCTGCGCCGCAGGCTGGATGATCTGTGGCACCCGCTGATCGTGGCCGCTGGCTGTGCAGTGCTTGGCATGCTGGGTTGCGGTCTGCGCGTGCAGATGGTGCAGGCCCCCATTCTGGAATTCCGCTACTATGGCAGCATCCAGGGCCGCATCATCGAGATTGACCGCTCGCAAACCGATGCGCTGCGCCTGACTTTGGACCGTGTCGTGCTTGACCGCGTGGCACCAGACCGCACGCCCGCGCGCGTGCGCGTGTCTGTGCAGGATGAGGCGATGGTGATGACAGCGCCCGATCCCGGCCAGACCGTGCTGATGACCGGGCACCTTGCCGCACCCCAAGGCCCGGTGGAACCCGGTGGTTTTGACTTCGCGCGCATGGCCTATTTTGATGGACTGGGGGCCGTGGGCTATACCCGCAACCCCGTGGTGCTGTGGGCCCCGCCTGCTGCCGGTGAGCAGTGGATCAACCGCCTGCGCACCTATCTGTCCAACAGCATCATGGAGGCGGTTCCCGGCGATGCCGGCGCCTTTGCATCAGGCGTGATGACCGGGGATCGTTCGGGGCTTTCGCTGGAGGCAGTGGCCGATTTGCGCGACAGCTCGCTTGCGCATTTGCTGGCAATTTCGGGCATGAACATGGCGTTTCTGACGGCCTTTGTCTTTGCCCTGATCCGCTATGGCGTGGCGCTGATCCCCCCACTGGCCCTGCGGATCAACGCCAAGAAAGTGGCCGCCGTCGTGGCCTTTGGCGTGGCGCTGTTTTACCTTGGCCTGTCGGGCGCAAACGTGGCCACCGAACGCGCCTTCATCATGGTCTGCGTCATGCTGGGCGCCATCCTGTTTGACCGCCGCGCGCTGACCCTGCGTTCGGTGGCGCTGGCGGGGGTGGTGATCCTGCTCTGGCAGCCCGAATCCCTGCTGGAACCAGGCTTTCAGATGTCTTTCGCCGCAACCGTTGCCCTCATTGCAGGCTTTGGCGTGGTGGATCAGCAGGTGCTGAAGGAACGCCTGCCGCGCCTTGCCATTCCGGTCTTCATGCTGGTGCTCAGTTCCGTTGTTGCGGGCTTTGCCACGGCACCCTATGCCGCCGCACATTTCAACCGCTTTGCCGATTACGGCCTGCTTGCCAATCTGTTGACGGTGCCTGTCATGGGCGCGGTCGTCATGCCTGCCGGGGCTGTGGCCGCTTTGCTCGCACCCTTTGGGCTGGCGGGCCCGGCGCTGTGGGTGATGGAGCAGGGGGCGGCCTGGATCTTGTTCATTGCTGCCTGGATTGCCGGTCTGGAAGGGTCGGTCACCCCGATCGTGGAACCGGGGCCCTGGGTGCTGCCGCTGATCACGCTGGGCGGTGCCTGGCTTGTCATCTGGCAAGGGCGGTTACGGTTGTGGGGGGCGGTGCCGGTGCTGGCGGCACTTGTCATCTGGACCGGGGCCTCACGGCCTGATGCAATTGTCGATGTTGACGGGCGCGTGGTGGGGCTGATGGGGCCTGACGGGCGGGCCCTGTCTGCGCCGCGTGGGGCAGGGTTTGCCGTGAAAAGCTGGTTGGAAAATGATGGCGATCTGGCTTTGCAGGCTGATGCCGCTGCCCGCCCCGGCTTTGACGGTGATCCCGCCGCCCGCGCCTTTCGCCTTGGCCAATGGCAGGGCGTGGTGCTGACAGGCCGCAGTGCTGCTGATCAACTGCAGGCTGCCTGTGCCAGCCATGACCTTGTCATCCTTGGCGGCGAGGCGGATATGCCCCCGCCCGGATGCCTGATGCTTGATCAGACAAGCCTTGCTGATACCGGGCCTGTCGCGATCCGGGTGTTGCCTGATGGTCTGCGCCTGACACCCACCCATTCGGCCGAACGCGCCTGGCACTTGCAACCCGCCGCCGTGGAAACCCTTTGGCGGCCTGTTCAAACAGAAACAGCGGCCATTCCCTGACCGCTGCCTTTCAATGTCGCACAAATATCCCGGGGTCTGGAGCGGCGCCCCAATCCCGCCCGTTCAGTAGCTGCGCAACAGCCCCACAAGGCGGCCCTGCACCTTGACCAGATGGTCCGGATACACCCGCGTTTCATAGGCCGGATTGGCCGCCTCCAGCGCGATCATCCCGCCACGGCGGCGAAAGCGTTTCAGCGTGGCTTCCTGATCTTCGACCAGTGCCACAACGATATCACCATTATCCGCCGTCACCTGTTCGCGGATCACCACGATGTCGCCATCGTTGATCCCCGCCTCGATCATGCTGTCGCCCTTGACCTCAAGCGCATAATGGTTGCCGCGCCCCGACAGCATGCTGCCCGGCACCGCCACATGATGGCTGACCTCGGAAATCGCCTCGATCGGCACACCTGCCGCGATGCGCCCCATCACAGGCAGTTCAAGCGCATGGATCGTGATTAGGTCCATCGCGCCTTTTGGCTGAACCGGCTTGTCGCCCTGAATGACCTTGGGTGAAAACCCTGCCTTTTCCATGGCTTCAGGCAGCTTGATGATTTCGATCGCGCGCGCCCGGTGCGCCAGACGGCGGATGAAGCCACGCTCCTCCAGCGCCGTGATCAGCCGGTGGATGCCGGACTTCGACCGCAGATCCAGCGCCTCTTTCATTTCATCAAACGAAGGCGGCACGCCATCACGGTCCATCCGGACCTTGATGAAATCCAGCAGTTCCATTTGCTTGCGCGTCAGCATCGGCACCCCTCCGGTAGCAGGCGTTTCACCTATGTTCTGCCCGTGTTCCCGGTTTGTGTCAACTCTTTTCGCGAATCACTGCGCTAAAGGCAGGTAATCCACCACGTCACCCGCCTTGCGCGCACCGTCACCGATCGGCCGGATCAGCAGTGCGTTGGCCGCTGTCAAAATTGACAGCAGCGATGAATCCTGCCGCTCGAACGGCGTGATGGTCGCCCCATCATCCGTGACGCTGGCCCTCATGTAATGCGCCCGGGGGCCGTTTGGCGCGACATCGCAGCCAAGCTCTGCGCGTCGTGCCGCCTGCGGCACAGCGCCCCCGCCTTGCAAAAAGCGCAGCAAGGGCAGCAGGAAAAGATGCGCGCAGACAATAGCCGAAACGGGGTTTCCCGGCAGGCCCAGCATCAGTCCCGCGCCAAAACGCCCCGCCATCAGGGGTTTGCCCGGCCGCATGGCGATTTTCCAGAAGGCGGGGGCAAAACCCATGTCGCCCGCCACACGCGCCACAAGGTCATGGTCACCGACCGACGCTCCGCCGATGGTAACCACCACATCAGCCCCATCGGCAAGGCCCAGCACCGTCGTCAGCGCTGGCACGGTATCGCGGGCGATGGGCAGCATGCGCACCTCGGCCCCGGCAGCCTCGGCCAGTGCTGCGATGGCAAAGCTGTTGGAGGCGATGATCTGGTCAGGCGCAGGCACCTCGCCCGGCATGACCAGTTCATCCCCGGTGGGGATGATCGCCACCACCGGGCGGCGGGTGACGGTGACTTGGGGGATGTTCATGGACGCAAGCAAGGCCAGTTCATGCGCGCCAAGGCGGCGCGGGGACAGGGTGCTGCCTTTGGTGAAGTCCTGACCGGCCGGACGAATATGTGCAGACATATCCGCATTTGACCCGACGGTGATGATGCTGCCGTCGCGCGACACATCTTCCTGAATGACCACGCGCGTGGCCCCCGCAGGGATGGGCGCGCCGGTAAAGATGCGCAGGGCCTGACCGGCTGCAAGCGTGCCGTGATAGGCATGGCCCGCGCCCGCCTCACCCACCACGGTAAACTGATCGCCGG
>JBJOQW010000137.1:0-13720 GCA_046049665.1 Pseudomonadota bacterium
GCATGGGCCGAAACCACCATCACCGTCGCCACTGTCAACAACGGCGACATGGTCCGCATGCAGGGCCTGATGGACGACTTCTATGCCAAGAACCCTGACATCAAGGTCGAATGGGTCACGCTGGAAGAGAACGTTCTGCGCCAGAACCTGACGACTGATATCGCCACGGGTGGCGGCCAGTATGACGTGATGACCATCGGCACCTATGAGGTTCCGATCTGGGGCAAGAACGGCTGGCTGGTCAGCCTGAATGACCTGCCCGCCGACTATGACATTGACGATCTGCTGCCCGCCATCCGTGGTGGTCTGACCGTTGATGGCAACCTGCTGGCAGCCCCCTTCTATGGCGAATCCTCGATGGTCATGTATCGCACGGACCTGATGGAAAAGGCCGGGCTGACAATGCCGGGCGCGCCCACCTGGGCCGATATCGAAACTGCCGCCGCCGCCATGACCGACAGCGCCGCTGGCATCTACGGCGTCTGCCTGCGCGGCAAGGCCGGCTGGGGCGAGAACATGGCCTTCATCACCGCCATGTCCAACTCGTTCGGCGCTCGCTGGTTTGATGAGGCTTGGCAGCCCCAGTTCAACAGCCCGGAATGGAAGGCCACGCTGGACTTCTACCTGAACCTGATGACCAAGTATGGCCCACCCGGTGCGTCCAACAACGGCTTCAACGAAAACCTGACCCTGTTCAATCAGGGCAAGTGCGGCATGTGGATTGACGCAACTGTTGCTGCGTCTTTTGTGACCGGTGCAGACAGCACCGTGGCTGACAGCGTTGGTTTCGCACTGGCCCCTGACAATGGTCTGGGCAAGCGCGGCAACTGGCTCTGGGCTTGGTCGCTGGCCATTCCGACATCCAGCCAGAAGCAGGATGCAGCAAAGGCCTTCATCAACTGGGCAACCAACAAGGATTACCTTGCACTTGTTGCGTCCAAAGAAGGCTGGGCAAACGTTCCTCCGGGCACGCGCACCTCGCTGTATTCGAACCCCGAATATGCAGCCGTGCCCTTCGCCCAGATGACCATTGACAGCATCAACGCCGCTGACCCGACCGCACCAACCGTGCAGCCCGTGCCTTACACAGGCGTGCAGTTCGTTGCGATCCCCGAATTTGCAGGGCTTGCAACCTCGGTGGGTGAGCTGTTCTCGGCAGCCCTTGCCGGGCAGTCCACCGGCGATGAGGCGCTGGCCGCCGCACAGGCGCTGGCCACGGATGAAATGACAGCGGCTGGTTATATCAAGTAACTTGCCACGGGCCGGGGCCATCACCCTCCCAGGGGTGGCCCCGGCCCCTTCTGCCCTTTGCGGCAAAACCGTTCTGCCCCCTGTCGTGATTGCCCTGTGGCCCTTGTTCCGGCCATCCTGCCGTCATGCCCCGCCATCAAAGGACCGCCCTCATGTCCACACAATCCACCCGGCTTGCCGCCCGTATCATGGTCGCGCCCTCCGTCATTGTGCTGTTCATCTGGATGATCGTGCCTTTGGCGATGACGCTGTATTATTCCTTCCGCCTGTTCCGCCTGCTGACCCCGGAACGCCAAGGCTGGACCGGATTTTCAAACTACACATGGTTCCTGAACGCGCCGGATTTCTGGCTGGCCATGTTCAATACGCTGGCCCTTGTGCTGGGTGTGCTCATTATCACCGTCGTTCTTGGCGTGCTGATTGCCCTGCTGATAGATCAACCCGTCAAAGGCCAGGGCATCCTGCGCATCCTTGTGATTGCCCCCTTCTTTGTCATGCCCCCCGTCGCCGCATCGATCTGGGAAAACCTGTTCATGCATCCGCAGAACGGCCTGTTCGCCGCTGCCGCACGCGGGCTTGGCATGCAACCCATTCTGTTTCTTGAACAATACCCCATGCCCTCGGTCATCGGCATTGTGTCGTGGGAATGGCTGCCCTTTGCCACGCTGATCCTGCTGACCGCGCTGCAATCGCTGTCCTCCGAACAGCTTGAGGCCGCTGAAATGGACGGCGCATCGGCCTTCAACCGCTTTCGCTATATCATCCTGCCGCACCTCACGCGTGCCATTACCGTGGTCATCCTGATCCAGACCATTTTCCTGTTGGGCATCTTTGGCGAGATCTATACCACCACCCAGGGCGGCCCCGGTTCGGCCAGCACCACCCTGCCCTACATGATCTTCAAGCAGGCGATTGTGGCCAAAGACATCGGCCGCGCCGCTGCAGGCGGCATCATCGCCGTGATCCTTGCCAACATCGTCGCCTATTTCCTGATGCGCGGCATCGGCAAGAACCTCGACGCGTAAGGAAGCATCATGGCCCGCGCAATCTCAACCCAACGCAAGATCATCACCACCATCGCAGCATGGGGCGTGGCGCTGACCATCTTCTTCCCCGTACTCTGGATGATCCTGACCAGCTTCAAGACCGAGGCCAGCGCCGTCGCCTCCCCCCCTGAACTTTTCACCGCCACATGGACGCTGGAAAACTATGCCGAGGTCTGGGCGCGTTCCGACTACCCCCGCTTTTTCTGGAACTCCGTCGTCATCTCCATCGGCTCCACGCTTCTGGGCCTTGCCATCGCCATTCCCGCCGCATGGTCCATGGCCTTTGTCCCCGGCCGCCGCACCAAAGACCTGCTGATGTGGATGCTGTCGACGAAGATGATGCCCGCCGTGGCCGTGCTGATCCCGCTGTATCTGTTATTCCAGCGCCTAGGCCTGTTCGATACCAAGATCGGCCTTGTCCTTGCCCTGATGCTGATCAATCTGCCCATCATCATCTGGATGCTTTACACCTATTTCAAGGAAATTCCTGGCGAGATCCTTGAGGCCGCGCGCATGGACGGCGCGAACCTGTGGAACGAAATCCTGTATGTTCTCACCCCCATGGCCATTCCCGGCATCGCCTCGACCATGCTTCTGAACATCATCCTTGCCTGGAATGAGGCGTTCTGGACCATCACGCTGACCACCACCAAGGCAGCCCCCCTGTCGGCCTTCATCGCCAGCTTTTCCGCCCCCCAAGGGCTGTTTTACGCAAAACTCTCGGCAGCATCGGCCATGGCCATCATGCCCATTCTGATCATCGGCTGGTTCAGCCAAAAACAACTCGTCCGCGGCCTGACCTTTGGCGCGGTAAAGTGAGGGGCCCATGGGCAAGATCGAACTGACACAAGTGCGCAAATCCTTTGGTGAGGTGGATGTCATCCCCGGCATTGACCTGACCATCGACAACGGCGAATTCGTGGTCTTTGTTGGCCCTTCGGGCTGCGGCAAATCCACCCTGCTGCGCATCATCGCGGGGCTGGAGGATACCACGTCAGGCCGCATCGACATTGACGGCAAGGATGCCACCGCCCTGCCCCCGGCCAAGCGCGGGCTGGCCATGGTGTTCCAGTCCTACGCTTTGTATCCGCACATGACCGTGCGCAAGAACATCGCCTTTCCCTTGAAAATGGCCGGCCTGTCCGAGGCCGATCAGGCCAAAAAGGTCGATGCCGCCGCCAAGGTGTTGAACCTGACCAGCTACCTTGACCGCCGCCCCGGCCAGCTGTCCGGCGGGCAGCGCCAGCGCGTGGCCATTGGGCGCGCCATTGTGCGTGAACCGGCAGCCTTTCTGTTTGATGAACCCTTGTCCAACCTTGACGCCGCCCTGCGCGTGACCATGCGGCAGGAAATCACCGAACTGCACCAAACGCTGAAAACCACGATGATCTATGTGACGCACGATCAGGTTGAGGCCATGACCATGGCCGACAAGATCGTTGTGCTGAATGCAGGCCGCATCGAACAGGTGGGCAGCCCGCTGGACCTGTACCACCACCCGCGCAACCTGTTTGTCGCAGGCTTCATCGGCAGCCCCAAGATGAACCTGCTGGACGGGGCCGAGGCCGCCAAGCACAACGCCCACACCATCGGCATCCGCCCCGAACATATCAGCGTCGGCGCAGGCCCATGGTCGGGCCGCGTGCTGCTGTCGGAACATCTGGGGTCTGACACCTTCCTCAAGGTCGACGTGCCCACCCTTGGCACCATGACAGTGCGCGGCTCGGGCGAGGTGACGGCGCGTGCCGGTGACAACATCAGCCTGTCACCTGACCTGTCAAAACTTCACCGCTTTGATGCAAACGGATTGGCCATCGCATGAAACTTGCTGGGAAAACCGCCCTCATTACCGGGGCCGCACGCGGCATCGGGCTTGAGTTTGCCCGTGCGTTCATTGCTGAAGGCGCGCAGGTGGCTTTGGCCGACCTGAACGCCGACGCCCTTGGTCAGGCCGCAGCAGAGCTTGGCCCGCAGGCCCATGCCATTGTCATGGATGTTGCCGATCAGGCCAGCATTGATGCAGGGATTGCGCGGGCCGTGGCCGCCATGGGCGGGCTTGATATCCTTGTGAACAACGCCGCCCTGTTTGATGCCTGCCCCATCACAGACATCACCCGCGCCACCTATGACCGCCTGTTTGCCGTCAATGTCGCTGGCACGCTGTTCACCCTGCAGGCCGCCGCAAAACAGATGATCGCCCAAGGCCGGGGCGGCAAGATCATCAACATGGCTTCGCAGGCCGGGCGGCGCGGCGAAAGCCTTGTTGCCGTCTATTGCGCCACCAAGGCCGCGGTCATCAGCCTGACACAGTCCGCTGGCCTGAACCTGATCGCGCATGGCATCAACGTCAACGCCATTGCCCCCGGCGTGGTCGAAGGCGCGCATTGGGATCATGTCGACAGCCTGTTTGCCAAATACGAAGGCCGCCCACTGGGTGAGAAGAAGCGCATCGTGGGCGCAGGCGTGCCTTTCGGGCGCATGGGCACGGCGGCAGACCTGATTCCCATGGCCATCTTCCTTGCGTCAGCCGACAGCAATTACTGCGTGG
Source organism: Pseudomonadota bacterium (assembly GCA_046049665.1). Classification (GTDB taxonomy): domain Bacteria; phylum Pseudomonadota; class Alphaproteobacteria; order Rhodobacterales; family Rhodobacteraceae; genus JAAFHS01. Next base: position 4,846 of record JBJOQW010000137.1, read on the forward strand.
GGCAGACCTATGGCGTTGATGGCGGCAATTGGCTCGCGTGAGGGAAAGATGAAGACACAAAAGCCAGACTTCTTTTTGAAACCGTCTGATGGAACGTCCAGTGGACGTTTCATCGGTTTCATTGCGCATAAGGCGGAACGCCGTTGCGCAAGGGGCGTGGGGCAAATCGAACGGCCCATCAATCTGCCCGCGCCTGACTGGGCGGGCGCGGCTTCGCGCCTGCCAAGGGGCAGGCAGGCGCGGGCAGATTTGTCACCGGCCAAATCTGCCAAAACACCCCACCGGCCCACGACATTCCCTTCAGAAGGCCCACTGCCATGACCATCGCCACCCAGCCCCCCGTCGCCCAACCCGGCTATGACCGCGCAAAGCTGACCCCCGGCATCGTCCACATCGGCCTTGGCAACTTTCACCGCGCCCATATGGCCGTCTATCTGGATGACCTGTTCGCCCTTGGCCAGGATCACGACTGGGCCATCATCGGCGCAGGCGTGCGCGCAGGCGATGAAACCATGCGTCAGGCCTTGGCAGCGCAGGATTACCTGTCCACCGTCATCACCCTTGACCCCACCGGCAATTCCGCCCGCCGCATCGGTGCCATGACCGGCTTTGTCCCCGTGGCCCAAGACAACGCCCCCCTGATCGCCGCCATGACCGACCCCGCCATCCGCATCGTCAGCCTGACCGTCACCGAAGGCGGCTACTTCGTTGGCCCCGATGGCGGCTTTGATGCCAGCCACCCCGACATCACCCATGACGTGGCCCACCCTGCCACACCCCGCACCGCCTTTGGCGCCATCCTTGCCGCCCTGCGCGCCCGCCGTAGCGCGGGCTTGCCCCCTTTCACCGTCATGTCCTGTGATAATCTGCCCGGCAATGGCCATGTCACCCATGCCACCGTCACCGGCCTTGCCCGCCTGCAGGACCCCGCCTTTGCCGACTGGATTCACGGCAATGTCGCCTTCCCCAATGGCATGGTTGACCGCATCACCCCCGCTACCGGCGCGCGTGAACGCGCCCTGGCCGCCTCCTTTGGCCTGCACGACCCCGTTCCCGTAACCGCCGAAGGCTTTCGCCAATGGGTGCTTGAGGATAATTTCCCCACGGGCCGCCCCGCATTGGAAAAGGTCGGCGTCACCTTCACCAATCAGGTGCACGCGTTTGAGGCCATGAAAATCCGCATCCTGAACGGTGGGCATGCCATCATTGCCTACCCTTCCGCCCTCATGGGCCTGACCTTGGTGCATCAAGCCATGGCCAACCCGCTGATCAGCGCCTTCCTGCGCAAGGTGGAAACCGATGAAATCCTGCCCCATGTCGCCCCCGTGCCGGATACATCCATCCCCGCCTATCTTGACCTGATCGTCGAGCGTTTCTCCAACCCCGAGGTCGCCGATACCACCGCCCGCCTCTGCCTTGACGGGTCCAACCGCCAGCCAAAGTTCATCGTGCCCTCGCTGGCCGATAACCTTGCCGCGGGCCGCACACCGCACGGCCTGATCCTGCTGTCGGCGCTGTGGTGCCACTATTGCGCGGGCGTCAGCGATGCAGGCGACGTGATCCCCCCGAATGATCCCGATTGGGACGCCCTGCAGGCCCGCGCGCGTGCCGCCAAGTCCGATCCCGCCATCTGGCTGCAAATGGCTACCGTCTATGGCGACCTTGGCCGGGACGAACGCGTGATTGCCGCTTTCAGTCGCGCCTTGCGCGATGTGCAGGCCAAAGGCACAAAGGCCGTGCTTCAGGCCTACCTCTTGCCGTAATACAGCCCTACCACATGCTCGGCTTCGGCAAAAAACAACCAGCGCGCCGCAAAAGCCCCCACCAGATGCACCGCAAAGGCCAAGGCCGTGCCCGCCGCGCCCATGGGTAACAGCAAGATCACCGCAGGCACGACCGCCGCCCCCAGCAGCGCAATTCCCCGCAGCTTTTGCGCATGCTTGCGCCCCACCACGTAAATCATCTCGCGCAGCAGGTAATTGCCCCCCGTATGCGGCTGTTCAAACACCGCCACATCCCCGATCGCACCCAGCCCCGTCGCCGTGCCCATGCTGACACCCGCCCGCGCAAACTGCCCATCGCCAATGTGCCAGACCAGCAGCAACACCGCCGCCAGCACCGCCAGCAGCCCCACTGCCACCATCCCCTGCCCCGCCAGCATCGCCCCGCCCGTCACCGCAAAGGTCAGAAACATCACTGGCGTCACCCAATGGTGCCAGCGCGGTACCGCCCGGATCTGCGTGTAGATCATCGCCGTCGTGAACACCGTGAACAGCGCCAAGGCCCCGCCCACCACGCCAATCTCGCGCGGCCAGCCCAGGCCCAGCCAGTCTGACAAGGCCACCGGTGCCAGCACCATAAGGGCCGCCACCGAGGCCCAGGCCTCGCGGCTCAGCCAACTGCTGCGCCATTGGCTGAAAGCCCGGATCGCATTCTTCGGATTGCCCAGATGGAATGTCGCCGCCAGCAACCCCGCCACCGCCAGCCCATAGCCCGCGCCCCACCAGACAAACGCCAGCCAACCCACCGGCAGCACCACACCAAAGCCCAGAAACGCGAGCAAGCCAAAACCCGCCCCCGACAGCACCGAAAAGATGATAACCGATGGCGCCGGGTTCATAGCTTGCCCAACACCCGGTCCAGCCAGCCCGCAAAGCCAAGGGCCGGAATATCCAGCAAGGGTGCCAGCAGCGACGCCTCCTGCCGCGCGTCCTTTTTGCGCGGCGGCAGGTATTTGTTCGTGGGTTTCGTGCGCAGTTCCGGCATCAGATCATAGCCCCCACGCGCCGCCACCAGCCTTGATACACCACTGTCCGGATCGCCCAGATCACCGAAATGCCGCGCCCCCGTCGGGCAGGTGCGCACGCAGGCAGGTTCGCGGTCCTCGGGGGCCAAGGCCTCGTTGTAAATCCGGTCCACGCAGAGCGTGCATTTTTTCATCACGCCCGCATCCGCGTCCATTTCCCGTGCCCCATAAGGGCAGGCCCAGGCGCACAACCCACAGCCCATGCAGGCATCCTCATTCACCAGCACAATGCCATCTTCCACGCGCTTGTAGCTGGCGCCCGTCGGGCAGACCGTCACGCAAGGCGCATCATCGCAATGCAGGCAGGACCGCGGGAAGTTGATGGTTTGTGCTGGCTGATCAACAGGTTGCACGGCATAGCTGTGAACCCGGTTGAGGAAGGTGCCCGAAGGGTCTGATCCGTAAGGATTCTGGTCTGACAAGGGCACACCATAACCCTGATCGTTCCAGCCCTTGCAGGCCGTCACGCAGGCATGACAACCCACGCAGGTGTCAAGGTCAATCACCAGACCCAGTTTCTTGTCCGTCGACGCCGGCAATGCTGTCATCGTCCGCCCTCACCCGCAGAACCCCGATTTCTTCGAAGAAATCGGTCCGGAAAATTCGAATTTTCCGGTGCGGAGTTTTGCAAAACTCCGGCTATGCCCAACCGTCGCATCATGCCCGCCCCTTCCCCTGCTCCACCACCCGCTGGATTGCCCCAAAGGCGGGCTGCGCCTCATCGGGTGCATCGCAGCGTTCCAGCCGCACCTTCAGATCAAACCACGCCGCCTGCCCTGTCACGGGGTCTGCGTTGCTCCACCGCATCCCGTCGCCCTTTTCCGGCAGCAGCTCTGCAATCAGATGGTTCAGCAAAAACCCCTTGGTCGCTTCCGGCGCGTCATCCGACAATGCCCAGGCCCCCTTGCGCTTGCCGATCGCATTCCAAGTCCAGACCGTGTTTTCATTCAGCGCCGCCATATGCGCCACCGGCACCACGATCTCGCCACTGGCTGACGTCACCCGCGCCCAATCCCCCTCGGCAAAGCCCTGCGCAGCCCAGATTTTCGTCGGCACATACAGGAAATTCCGCCCATGGATCTGCCGCAGCCACGCGTTCTGCGACCCCCATGAATGATACATCGCCATCGGCCGCTGTGTCAGTGCATGGACCGGGAAATTGCCTGCCTCGGGCAGTGCATGCCAGACCGGCAGTGGGTCCATCGCCGCCCTGATCTGGTCGCGCAGATGGTCGGGCGGCTGGATCCAGCCATGGCCTTCTGCCGCCAGCTGGAACTTGCGCATCGGTTCGGACCAGATGTTGAACAAATAGGGTTGCGGTGCCTCATAGAACCCGGTTTTCACCGCCCAATCCTGATATTCCGCATTCCATGGTTTGTAATAGGCCGCCCCATCCGGCACATGTGCCTGATAGAACCCGCCGTTCTCGATATACCGCTGCATCTGATCCGGGTTCGGATCACCCCGCCCTTCGCCTGTGCCATCCCCCCGGAACCCCATCAGTGGCCCCACACCGGGGCGGCGCTGGTGGTTCACGATGTAATCGGCGTAATCCTTGAACTTCGCCCCGCCATCCGGGTTGGTCATTCCCGGCAGGCCCAGCCGCACCCCAAGGTCTAGCAGCACCGACTGAAAGCCCCGCACATCCCTGTCAGGCTCCACCACCGGCCAGCGGATCGCATCGCCCGCCGCCCCCGGCTCTGACACCGGGCGGTCGAGCATGCTGATACAATCATGCCGTTCCAGATAGGTCGTATCGGGCAGGATCAGGTCGGCATAGGCCACCATTTCCGATGCATAGGCATCCGAATAGATGATCCGCGGGATCACATATTCACCATCCGCGCCCTTGTCTGTCAGCATCTCCATCACGGCGCTGGTGTTCATGGATGAATTCCACGCCATGTTCGCCATGTACAAGAACAGCGTGTCGATGCGGTAGGGATCACCCGCATGGGCATTGGGAATGACCATCTGCATCAGACCATGCGCCGAAAACGGGTTTTCCCACGAAAATGCCTTGTCGATGCGCGCCGCTGACCCGTCTTCCTTCAGCGCAAGGTGTTCGGGGCCCCGCACATAGCCCAGATGCGGCCCGCTGATCGGCTGGCTCGGCACAGTCACGAAATGCGGTGTCGGATGCGCCTCGACCGGTTTCGGGTAGGGCGGCTTGAACCGGTATCCCCCGGGCACCTCGACCGTGCCCAGCACGATCTGCAACAGGTGCAGCGCGCGCGCTGTCTGAAACCCGTTGGCATGGGCCGAAATCCCCCGCATCGCGTGAAAGCTGACCGGCCGCCCCGGCATGTGCGTGTGCATATCGCCCCGGAAATCCGTCCAGCGCCGCTCCAGCCGTATCGCCTGATTGAACGCCACATCGGCAATTTCTGCCGCAAGCGCATGAATGCGCGCCGCCGGAATACCGCAGCGCGCGTCCACTGCCTCGGGCGCATAATCGGGCGAAAGATAGCGTTCGGCCATGTGCTGAAACACCGTGCGGTGCCCTTGCCATGTGGCGCCAAGGTCAGGGAACACGCCCTTGCCATCCCAGGGTGCCGGCTGGCCCGTCCGCGTATCAATCACAAAGGGCTGGCTTTCGGCGTTCTTCACGAACAGGCCCTTTTCCGGCCCCTCGGTTTCGTTGATCAAAAGCCCCGCATTCGTCCAGCGCGCAAGGTAATCAAGGTCCACCTTCCCCGCCACCAGCAAGCAATGGATCAAGGACAGGATCAGCAGCCCATCCGTGCCCGGCGTGATGCCCAGCCAGTCATCCGCCACGGCATTATAGCCTGTGCGAATGGGGTTCACGCCAATCACCCGCGCGCCGCGTTCTTTCAGGCGGCCAAGGCCGATCTTGATGGGGTTGCTGTCATGATCTTCCGCCACGCCGAACATGATGAACAGTTTGGTCAGGTCCCAATCCGGCTGGCCAAATTCCCAGAACGCCCCACCAATCGTGTAAATCCCCGCCGCCGCCATGTTCACCGAGCAAAAGCCGCCATGTGCTGCATAATTCGGCGTGCCAAACTGCTGCGCCCACCAGCCCGTGAAACTCTGGCTCTGATCGCGCCCCGTAAAGAACGCGAGCTTCTCTGGTGCCGTCTCACGCAGTGGTTTCAGCCAGCTGACCGCCAGCGTCAGCGCCTCATCCCAGCTGATTTCCTCAAACGCCCCCGAACCCCTTGGCCCCACCCTGCGCAAAGGCGCGCGCAAGCGGCTGGGCGCGGTGATCTGCATGATGCCGCTGGCACCCTTGGCACACAGAACCCCCTTGTTGATCGGATGATCCCGGTTGCCCTCGATATACGTTACCTTGCCTGACTTCAGATGCACGTTGATCCCGCAGCGGCAGGCGCACATGTAGCAGGTCGTCTGGCGCATCTCGTCGCCAATCGGCCCTGACAGCGTGATCTTTGGCTGGTTCATGCGCCCTCCCCGGCGATGATCTGGCTGGCCTCACGGGCAATGTGGGCTTCTTCTGCCGCCGGAACTGTCCAGATTGCGACATGGCTTGCAGGATCATGCACTTGCCCGGCGCCCGCCCCGTTCGCCACAGGGTCCATCACCGCGCCCATGTAGCCCAGCCCCGCCACAATCCCGGCCCGCACGCCCACATCATTTTCACCAATGCCACCGGTGAACACCATCGCGTCCAACCCGCCCATCGCCGCCACCATGCTGCCCGCGTGCCGCACCGCCCAGTAGATAAAGTGTTCGCGCGCGAAGGCCCCCGTCTGGCGCATGTCATTGCTGCCGCCCAAGGCCAGCAAGCCTGAGGCGCGGTTCAGCAGATCACCCGCCGCCGCCACGCCCAATTCCCCGGCCAGCGCCAGCACCGCATTGCCATCAATCCCCCCGGCCCGCGTGCCCATCGTCAGCCCGTCCAAGGGCGAATAGCCCATGGTCGTGGCCACAGATACACCATCGCGGATCGCACAAAGTGACGCCCCATTGCCCAGATGGCAGGCCAGCAGGCGCTGCGGCAGATCGCCCCGGTCGCGCAAGGTGGTCACCAGCGACGCATAGGAAATCCCGTGAAAGCCATAGCGCCGGATGCCCGCATCGTGCTGCCCCTGCGGGATCGCATAGCGCAGCGCCACTTCCGGGTTGGTCGCATGAAAGGCCGTGTCGAAACTGGCGTATTGCCGCAGGTCCGGCTGCAGCGCCCGCAGGGCTTCAATCCCCGCCAGCGCCGGCGGGTTGTGCAACGGCGCCAAAGGCACCAGTGCTGCAATCTGTGCCTGCACCTCGGGCGTGATCCGGCAGGCTTTCGTCAACCCAACACCCCCATGCACCACCCGGTGCGCCGCCGCCGTCAGCACCGGATGACCCATCTCTGCCAGCCCCGACGCCAGGGCCTGCGCATGGGTCGCAGCCCCCCCCGTGCCAATCCCTTCGGCCCGCGCCTGCGCCACCTGCTGGCCTGCGTCAAACAGCGCCAGCTTCAGCGAAGATGACCCTGCATTGACGACCAAAATCATTGTAGCCCCCGCGCCACGATTGCGCCCAAGGCAGCCGAGGCCAGCCTGTCCGCCGCCCCCTGCGCGCGTGAGGTAAGCAAGATCGGCACCTTTGCCCCCATCACGATCCCGCCCGCACAGGCCCCCATGCCAAGGATCATCAGCTTGACTATCGCATTGCCGCTGGTGATTTCCGGCACCAGAATGATGTCCGGATCGCCCGCAATCTGGCTCGCAAACCCCTTGATCCGCGCCGATTCCGCGCTCAGCATCAAATCCAGCGCCATCGGCCCTTCCACAATCACCCCCGGCAGCGCCGTCTTTGCCCACAAGGCAATTTCCGCCGCCTCACCCGTGCAAGGGATGCCCGGTGTGATATCCTCGGACGGCGCAAGGATCCCCACCTTCGGCAGATCATCCCCCAACATCCGCGACAAGGCCACCGCATGGCGAAGCGCCGCCTGCCGTGTCGGTACATCGGGTGCCGCGTTCAGCGCCGCATCCGTCAGGATCAGCGCCCGGTCATTGCCATCGACCGTCAGGTGGAACATATGCGCGCAGACATCGCCCTTTGCCCGCAGGCCTGCCGCACTGGGCAACAGGCCCTTCAGCATGGTCGAGGTGTGGATCTGCCCCTTCATGATGCTGTCAGCCTCACCCGCCACGGCCAGGGCCGCCGCTGTGGCCGCCGTCTGATCATCGGCCGCCGCCACCACACGCAGGCCTGCAATATCCCAGCCAATCTGCTCTGCAGCCGCCTGAATGGCCACCAGATCACCAATCAGGATCGGCTCTGCCAGCCCCGCCTCTGCCGCCTCACGTATCCCTGCCAATGCCGTGGTTGACCCTGCACTGACCAATGCCACGCGCGGTGCTGCCCCCAGACTGCGCGCCTGTTCCAACAGACGCGGCGGGCAAGGCGATGGTGTGGGGTCAAGGAACGGAAAGATCATGCGAAAGCTCCCATTGGCCGCAGCAGGAATGACCAACCCTTTACCATGCCAGCGCCTTCAGCAAGCCAAAGCCCGCAAGGCATGCCAGCAGCAGAATCGCAAAACGGCGGAACTCTTGCGGGTCCGTGCCAAAGAAGTGCCGCCCGCCCAGCCAGTTGCCAAGGAATGTCAGCGGCAGCGCCCAAAGGCTGGCCCACAGCGTGTTCCACGTCACCAGCCCCGCCCAGAAATACAAAGGCGCCGAATACAGATCGAGCAGCGGGAAATAGGCAATCAGCGTGGCGCGGAAGGTGGCCGCAGACATGGTCTGCGCGGCAAAGAACGGCACAATCGGCAAGCCGCCCATGCCCGGCGCATTGGCCAGCCCTGACAGCACACCCACACCCATATTCGCAGGCACACTGCGCACCTCGCGGCCCAACTGCCAGCCCATCAGCAGAATGCCGCACATGACCAGCACATAAACCGAAATGACGGCGCGCGCCGTATCCTCGGAAATGCCCGTCAGCGCCCACAGACCCAAGGGCAAGCCCACCGCAGCCCCCGCCAGCAGCAGCCAGACGCGCCGCCAATCCACATCCGGGCCTGCCCGCTTGGCCGCCTGATCAGCTGCCTTTTCATCGCCGCGACCGATCAGCGCGGCACTGGCAATGGCC
>JBJOQW010000138.1:0-5379 GCA_046049665.1 Pseudomonadota bacterium
GATCCGCAAGGGTCAGATGACGCCCGGACTCTGCCCGTTTGCTCAATTCGCTTCGCTGGCCGCCTAACAGAAAAAAATCATAGACCTTTTCTGATCAACATCGAAGCTTGCGACAAAACCCTGAAGCGGCCACTGGTGCCAGCCGCGCCGCGCTTCAGCGCAACCTCGATTTGCTGACCAAGCGTGCCCTCGTGCGCGAAATCACAGGGCATAGACGGTTCAGGGTCTGGGCAGCAGCAGACTAATGGGACCGTTCAATTCCCTGGGGTGCATTGTTTGCCGAAGCGGGCTCTACTCACTGCCAGTCTTGGCGGAGGAGAGGCAGGATGCGCTGGAAAATCAGTATTGAGGGTTCGGACGAAATCACGCGAGGCCAGCGGTTCGAATTTGAGATCGAGAAGAGCCTTGATGATCTGGCCGCCGGTAGCCTCGGCCTGTCGATCGAAGAAGGCAAAGCAATAATGGCCTCGCTTCAGCGGCATATCGTCGAGCAGCAATGCGCCCTCTATGTTCTGTTCCGACGTCATTGCGAAGGGTGTGGCGGAACGCGACCGATCAAGGACTATTCGACCAGAACGATCCAGACAGTTTACGGCCCTGTCACCATGGAGAGCCCGCGGTTGTACCCCTGCCGCCGCTGCATGCCCGGTGTTGATTTCACAATCACTCCGGTCTCCGAGCTCTGCCCTGACCGTGCAACTGCAGAACTGATGACGCTCACTGCTAAGCTTGGCGCACTTATGCCCTACCGGGCAGCGGCGGAAGTTCTGGCCGATTTCCTGCCTGGGCAGACACCAACTCGGCACACGACCCTGCGACATCGCACCTTGGCAGTGGGTAAGCGACTGGAAGAAAAAGAAGAACAGCGCATGTTCTTTGAACAAGTTGATACGCAGGAGCGTCGTCAACGCGAGCTGCCGCTGCCTGAAGACCCAGAACGGGAATTTGTCCTTAGCATCGATACTGCTCACATCCCGCAGATCCGCGGCCGTGAAACGCGAAGTTTCGAAGCGGTCATCTGCCATGCAAGCCGTGGCGGGGTCGGATCCGACCGAGGAGTTCTGTTCGCCTTTTCTGGTACATCGCGACGGAGAATGAGTGCAGAAGGGCTGCTTGCCCTCAAACGTCTCGGATACGAAGGCAAGGGCGATATCACCGTGATCTCCGACGGTGAAGAGTGTCTGAAGCGCTTGAAATCAGCACTTCCGCAGCCGGCCAAGCATATCCTCGATTGGTTTCACATTGCCATGAAGCTGCGCCCCATTGAGCAGACTTCCAAGTGGTTGGCGCGACGACTGCCGCCGGACGAGCAGGAGGAGTTTCTGGTGGACATCGCAGCGGTGAGGTGGCGTCTTTGGAATGGTCAAACAGACAGGGCAATTGACCTGATCGGTCGCCTGTTTCACGACCTAAAGGCAGATGAAAAGGGAAACTCCGCAGTCGTTCCGCTACGAGGCGGTCTGTTGAACTTGCTCATCTACATCGAGCAAAACCGGGGCTCGATCACCAACTACGGCGCAAGATATCGCGAAGGGAGGCGGATCGCCTCAACGGCCGCTGAAGCGAACGTCAACAATCTGGTCGCAAGGCGGATGGTCAAGAAGCAGCAGATGCGTTGGTCGGAACGAGGGGCAAACCTGCTCCTTCAAGTTCGCGTCGCCCTTGCCAACGGCGATCTTGCGGAACGTCTCGCCTACCGGCCGCCCATTCAACCAAGGCAGACCATCATTTCGCCATTCGTGCCTTTACCGCTCTTTCAGCATGCAGCATGACCCCAGGTAGTTGAACGGTCCCACGCGACACCTGAGCTGGCTCGTCGGTGATCGCATTTCAGCGGATCGACTGGCGCTCTGGATCTCCCTGCGCCTGTCCGGCGTGCAGGACGACACGGGGGCGCTGGCGCGAGTCGGTTGGGCGGTGCGGCGGCTTACGGGCGGGCCTGGTCCGGAAGCGGACCTTTCCGCCTTCCTAGACCGCCGCGACCCCGAGAACCTCGGCGATACGGCCGAACCCTTCGCGGACCGCGCGGGCGGTTGGCTGGACCTGATGGCGCAAGCTGTCGGCCTGCACCCGATCACCCGTGCCTGCATGGGATTTCACCTCTGGAGCCTTGCAGGCCTAGGCCAGCACGGTGACCGGATGGAAGCTTCGGTCACTGCGGCACGCATCGCGGCCAGCGAGGGAAGCGGTGCAATCTTCGCGCCTCTTGCAATGGGCGGGGTAGGGGGCCTGCGCGCTGTGGGCCCACCCGCCGAACGCCTGGCGCGCTGGCTGGACGGGATGCAAACGGCATGCCTCACCGCGATGCGACACCTTGACGAGATCGAGGCTTGGTCGGCGCGGGCGGAAGCCAAGATGGCGACACTTTCAGGGAAGACACCACCTGCGTTGTGCGCCGTGCTGACCGAGTGGCCTCTCATCTCCGCTCCGATGGCCGAGGTGCTGACCGAAGCCAGTATCGCCGCAGTCCAGCGAAATCTTGCCTAGATGGAGGCACACGGCCTTATCCGCGAAGTGACCGGGCAAGGGCGGTTTCGTATGTGGCGCACATTGATCTGACGCACGTCCGACAAAGTCAAAGCTCAGCGAAGCTCAAAGAACACATCAAGTCCGCGACCTATGGCTCCTGAGGGACGGGTCGATTGCTGCATGGTATTCAGCGTCGCGACACTTTGCAATGAAACTTGCGTTTATGCAATGAATGAATAGTGTGACTAGAACTGAGTAGGACAGCTATGAACACTCCTTTCGCCAAACCCTCGACTGTCAAAGATGTACAAGGTCGGCTTGCCACAATGCAGCCCGATCTGAGCAAAGGCACTCGTCGTATTGCCGAGTTTCTGCAGGCAAATCCCGGCGCGGTCGCGATCCTTTCGGCAGCCGAAGTTGCCAAGCGTTGCGATGTCCACGCCTCCACACTTGTTCGACTGGCACAGAATCTGGGACTTTCTGGCTTTCGCGAACTTCAGTTGCTTCTGCAGGCCGACATCGCCGCCAATATGGATGCTGCAAGCGCCAGTCCGATCGTCGCCAATGGCAGGCAGCCGACTCGCGACCCGCTACGACTGAGGCTGCTCGCCGAGTCTGGGCGTTCATTCAACCAAGGTGCGAGCGAAGCCGCTGATCGCTACTGGATGCAGAACCCAGATGTGGAGTTCCATGCCGAGATGCATGTTTCCCACAGCATCAGCGCCGAGGAGATGGCGCATCGGATCAGCACTGTTGCAGCAGATTCAGATGGCTTGATCCTCGTCGCGCGGGAACACCCGGCAATCAATCGGGCGGTCAAGTCCGTGGTCGACAAGGGGGTACCTGTGGTCTGCCTGACGAGCGATCTTCCGACGTCTGGGCGAACTGCATATGTCGGGACCGATCAGTATGCGTCCGGATCGACTGCCGGGTGGTTCTGTGGCCGCCTGATCCCGCCTGGAATGGTCGGCCGTGTCCTTTTTGTCTGCTCTGTCCCGTTTCGCTGTCAGTTGGACCGCGAACAGGGCTTCCGGCAGGTTTTGCGATCCGAGTTTCCGATGCTTTCCATCGACGAAAAGGTTGGCTCAGACGAAAGCGTGGAAGTCACCTATGAGGCGATCCGGCGATACATTGCGAAAAGCGGACCGCCAGCGGCAATCTATAACGTCTCGGGTGCAAACCTTGGAATTGGGCGTGGGCTTGAAGATGAAGGTCTGGCCGGCAAAACCGTGTTCGTTGGTCATGAGTTGAACGCCAACTCCCGAATGTTGTTGGAAAAGGGGGTTATGGACGTGACGCTCGGCCATGACTTCGACCAGGAAGTGACACTTGCCGTGGAATGCATAAGGATGGCGCGTGACAACGTGCAGCCAGTGAGCCGGATCACACCTAGCAGGCTTTACACGCGCTACAATTGCGCCATCCCATGATGCCTAGAGCGTCAGCTTGCCATCGGGAATAGGCGGTGCGGCCTGATAGGCACCCCAGACTGACTGGTCGAAGGGAATTACGGCGCCGGTCATCATCCCTGCGTCGGCCGACAGCAGGAAGTTGACCGCCTTGGCCACCTCGTCCGGGGCCAGCAGCCGACCAAAGGGCTGTTCAGCTGCGACCTTCTCAAGCCAGTTCGGGTCCGCGCCATGGTATTCGCGCTGGATTCGGTCTTCGCCATCTGAGGCCATCCAGCCGATGTTCAGCTGGTTCACGCGGATACGGTTCTTCATTGCGGCGAAGGCGACGTTCCGGGTCAGGGTTGCAAGCGCACCCTTGCTGGCACTGTAGGAACAGATGAAGGGCTGACCGGCCAGCGCCGCGGCTGAGCCGATGTTCACGATGGCCCCTTCGACGCCATCACGAATCATCCGGCGCATGGCCTCTTGCATCAGGAAGAACGGCGCACGGGTGTTGACCGCAAACATCCGGTCAAAAAGGTCTTCGTCGGTGCTCAGGATATCGCCGCGATCGGTGATACCTGCTGCGTTCACCAGCATGTCGACACGGCCGAACGCTGCATCCGTCGCTTCGACGATCTTGCGGCAGTCCGCGACTTTTTCCAGGTCCGCATCGACGAAGACGACCTTGCAGCCGGTTTCATCGGTGATTGATTGGGCGACCGCTTCGCCCTTTGTGGTATTGCGCCCGCAGGTGACCAGACCGGCGGCCCCAGACCCTGCCAGCCTGCGGGCTACGGCAGCACCAAGCCCCTGGGTTCCACCCGTTACGATTCCAACCTTTCCGTCAACGCGGCTCATCAGCTTCCTCCCGTGAAACAAAAATTGCAAAAACTCGCGGCTCAGAATCTCTATTGACAATATTGCAGGCATGCAACAGAAATTGCAGCAAGGAACGGAAACGTGCACTGGGAGGTAAGCATGTTGCGACTGGCCGTACTGGGCTGCGGGCGTATCGGTAAGATGCACGCAGCAAATGTCGCGCGGCACCCGCGCGCCACCCTTGCAGGTGTTTATGATTTGCATCGGCCGTCAGCAGACAGTGTCGCCGCAGAGCAGGGCGTGAAAGCCTTCGCTTCGGCTGAGGAGGTGTTCGCGTCGGCGCAAGTCGATGCAGTCCTGATTGCGACCGCGACACCGACGCATGCCGATTATATTGAGATGGCGATTGCGGCAGGCAAGGCGGTGCTGTGCGAGAAGCCCATCGACTTGAACCTTTCTCGGGTGAACACCTGCGCGGCCAAGATCCAGGGCACCAAGCTGCCGATCCAACTGGGCTTTAACCGGCGCTATGACCCTGGCCACAGCGCGGCGCGGGCGGCCATGCTGGCGGGCGAGATCGGTGATCTGCATCAGGTCATCATCACCTCGCGCGATCCGGGGCTGCCGCCGAAAGCCTATCTTGAGGCAGCCGGCGGGTTGTTCCGCGATATGACCATCCATGATTTCGACCTGGCCC
>JBJOQW010000139.1:0-5876 GCA_046049665.1 Pseudomonadota bacterium
ATGAGGCCGCCAAGAACCGCGGCCTCATCCGGATTGGGTTTACTTGCCCCAGATAGCGGCATAGGCCTCACGGTAGCCGTTGTTCGGGTCGAAGGTGTTGCCTTCGGTGTTGGCAAGGCCATCTTCCGTTACCAGTGCCGGCGCGGTGATGTAGCCCGAGCATGCCTCACCCGAAATCGCGCGGTTCAGCTCATCCACCAGCTGCCAGCCTTGCAGGTTCAGCGGTTCGGCCACTGTCACGGCCTGATACTGGCCCGTGCGGATGCGCTGGAAGGCGGCCTCGGACCCGTCGCCGGCAGAGCCTGCCTTGGGCGCGCCCTTGCCATCAATCCCGGCGGCGGCCAGCGATGGACCCATGAAATCGAAGTACAGGTCATTGATAGCCAGCGAATGCGTCCATGCCGCGCCATGCGTTTGCAGCAGCGTGGTTGTCAGCGGGCCCATGCGGGTGCTGGTTTCGGCGATGGGGGTATCGACATATTCCAGCACCGTGCCGCCTGCCGCCTCGATCGCGGCTTTCATGCGGTCGGCTTTATCAATGGCGATCTGATAGGTGCTGTCGGTAAAGATCACGACACCCGGCTTGCCGCCTGCATCGGCCACGGCCCATGCTGCTGCCACGTCCGAAACCTGCATGGCATCGGTCGAGACGTTGGCGAAAATGCCGCCCGGAGCATCACAGCCGATCTTCGGGCCCGAATGCCAGGACACCATCGGAATGCCTGCAGCCGTCACCCCTTCCAGTGCGGCCTGCTGTTCGGCGGCGTCAAAGCCGTTGATCACAATACCATCTGGCCCAAGCGCCAAAGCCTGCCCCACAGCAGCCGAACGGCTTTGCACCGAACCCGCGCCATCCAGCACCGTGACTGTCCAGCCGATTTTCGCTGCGGCTTCCTCGATTCCGGTGGTCACCCCAAGGATGCCACCATTTTTCAGATCGCCGGCCAATACGACAATGCTTTTGCCTTCAGCGGCCTTGGGGCCGGTTGTGGGGCCATCAAATGCATCCTGCGCAAGGGCGAATGTGCCCGATACTGCAAGGATGGTGCCTGCTAGCAGGCCTTTCAGAACGGTTCTTTTCAGCATGATTTTCCTCCCGGTGATTTGCTGATCATTTCGATTTCGCCCCCTTCTTGCGTTGCGCGTAACCGGCGATGCCGATTGCGATCAGAAGGGTGGTTCCGTTGAACATGGGTTCGACCCAGAAACTGCCGCCGAACTGCTGGATGCCCGATATGCCCACAGCCAGGATCATGACACCGACAATGGTACCCCAGATGTTGACCCGACCCGGTTTGATGGTGGTTGACCCAAGAAATGCCCCGACCAGTGCGGGCAACAGAAACTCCAGCCCGACCGAGGCCTGTCCGATGCGCAGTTTCGATGCCAGAAGAACGCCTGCCAGGGCCGTCAGCGCACCCGAGGCGACAAAGGCCCCGATCACAAATTTGCGGGTGGGAATGCCGTTCAACTCGGCAGCGCGCTGATTGGCGCCTATGGCGTACAGATAGCGCCCTGTTGGCGTGTATTCCAGAATGATCCACAGTGCCAAGGTGATGCCCAGCACATAATAGGCCGTAATGGGCAGCCCCAGAACGAACGTGCCGTTTATGGCGTAGAACGCATCTGGCAGTGCGCCTACCATTTGCCGCCCGCCCGTATGCCACAGCGCCAGCGCATATAGCACGGTACCTGTGCCCAGTGTGGCAATAAAGCTGTCGATACGGGCGACTTCGACCAAAAGGCCGTTCAAGGCGCCCGTCACAATACCCAACACCATCACAACCCCGACAGCGACTGGCCATGGCATGCCGTAGATCGTCTGCAGGCTGATCGCCAGAATATGCCACAGCACGATGCCGTAACCCACGGTCAGGTCAATGCGGCCAGCAACCATCGGGATCGTCGCAGCCAAGGCCAGCAACGCGATAATTGCCTTGTCACTCAGGATCGACCGCAGGTTCAGCAAAGTCGGAAACGTGTTCGGCAAAAGCACCGAAAACATCAGGATCAAGCCCAGCATCAAAATAACAAGGCCATAGGTCGGCGCCAGCCGCACGGCCCGTTGCAGGGCTGAAAGGCCCCGAAGCTCGTCCTTTGTTGGTTCTACAGCGTTGGATTCTATTCCCGGCATTGCACGTCCTCAGGCGGCTTCACCGGCCGATGCGGCCTGGATCAGCGATTCAGTTGAAAGTTCGACACCCGACAGTTCAGCCACGGGCAGCCCCCTGCTGAATACAATGGCCCGGTGGCAGATGGCGGCGATTTCCTCAAAGTCGGTCGAGACGACCAGCACACCCATGCCGCTGGCCAATGCCTGATACAGCAGGTGATAGATTTCGGCCTTGGCCCCCACATCCACACCGGCGGTGGGGTCTTCGGTGATCAGCAACCTGCGGCCTGAATCCAGCCAGCGCCCCACCACGACCTTTTGCTGGTTGCCACCCGACAGGGCCTCGATCGCCAGTGTCGGATCATTGGGCGAAAGGCCCACGCGGCGGCCGATTTCGCGCGCCAGCGCCTCTTCCCGGCGGGGTGACATCACCGACAGTTTCCCGCGCCCCGTCGCAGAGGGGTTCAGGAAGGCGTTTTCGCGGATCGCAAGACCGGGCGCCACGCTTTCACCGATCCGGTCGCGTGCCACCAGTCCAACGCCAGACCGCATGGCCGCCTGCGCTGAACCCAGATCTGGCGCGCGCCCATCCAGTGTAACCCGGCCCGCATGGGGTAAGGCCCCGAAAAGGGCGCGGCCGATGTCTTCGTGCCCGGCGCCGCGCAACCCGGCCAGCCCCAACAACTCGCCCCGCCTGATCTGAAAGCTGACAGGCCCCACTGCCGGCGTTGCCAGCCCCTCAACCTGCAGGATCGCAGGCCCCTCTTGCACAGGCGGCCGTGCGATTTCGCGCGCCTTGCGGCCAACGATCAGGCTGACCAGTTCATCAGGGGTGGTATGATCAACCGGACGCATCCCGACCATCTGCCCGTCACGCAGCACAGCCACCCGGTCCGCGATGCGAAAGATTTCGTCCAGACGATGGCTGACATAAATCATGCCGACACCGCGTGCCTTCAGCGGCCGCAATGCCACAAACAAGCGCTCCACCTCATCGGCGGGCAGGCTGGCTGTCGGTTCATCCAGCACCAGAAAATCGCTGCTGGCGGCCAGCGCACGGGCAATTGCCACAAGCGATTTCTGGGTGCGCGTCAGACTGGACACCCGCGCTGTTGCCGAAAACTCGGCCTCGACCAGGCGCAGCGCCGCATCGGCCGCAGCTTCGGTTGCCGGCCAGTCGATACGGCCCGCACGGCGGATATAGCCAAGCGACAAGGCAATATTCTCGGCAACGCTCATCCATTCGATCAGGCCAAGGTCCTGATGGATAAATGCCACCTTCTGCCCACCCGACTTGCCCGCCACATGCGCATAGGGCACGCCGTCAATGCGCACCGCGCCTTCATCCGGGCGGTGAATTCCGCCCAGCACCTTGATCAGTGTCGATTTCCCCGCGCCATTTTCACCCAAAAGCGCCACGATCTCGCCCCGCCCGACAGTCAGCGAAACACCCTTCAGGGCCTGAGTACCCCCGAAGGATTTCACGACATTGTCGAAGAACAGACCGTCAGACGACGGATGCATGGCAAACCCTCCCCGGTACGCACACGGCCTATGCCCGATCTTGTGTCAGGTTTACCGGTAACGTATCAATTAATGAGGCCACCACCCCATGCTGTCAAGAAAAAAGTTATCGATAACATAACCGCTTCACCAATCTGCGACGAAAGGCAGAAACACGCCGTGAAAGCCAATCTGGAAGACATCGCCCGCGTTGCCGGGGTTTCGAAAATGACGGTCAGCCGGGTGCTGCGGGGCGGTTCAGGCTTTTCCCCGGACACCAGGGACAAGGTTACAAGAGTTGCAGAATCATTGGGCTATGTCCCAAACCGGCTTGCCGCGGCCTTCGGGTCGGATCAGGCCAGCACGCTGGTCGGCATGTGCGTGCCGCGCCTGACCTCGGGCCTTTTCGGCCATGTGCTGGACGGGGTTGATCGTGCATTGTCGCGCCTTGGATTTCAGCTGATGATCGGGGCAACCAACCATGTCCCTGACGAAGAAGAGGCATGGATCAGGCAGGTCATTGCATGGCGCCCGGCCGGGCTGATTCTGTCGGGCCGCACCCATACGACAGGCACGGTGGAACTGTTGCGCAGCGCAGCAGTGCCGGTGGTAGAGATCTGGGACCTGACAACCAGTCCGATTGATATGTCTGTCGGCTTTTCGCATTTTGATTGCGGGGCGGAAATGGGGCAATTCCTGTTGCGTCGCGGGCGGCGGCGGGCAGGGTTTGTTGGTGCGTTGGCGCGGGCTGATGTCATGGGGGCCGCCCGGCTGAACGGGTTTCAGTCCGCCTTTACGCAGGCTGGGCATCCCTTGACCGGGCAGGAAATTCTGCACGATGCGCCGGGGTTTTATGGCGGGTATTACGGTCTTGAAACGCTTCTTGCCCGTCATCCGGACCTTGATGTGGTCTATTTTCACAATGATGAAATGGCGATTGGTGGTCTGGCCTACTGCCAAAGCCGGGGTATCCGCGTGCCCGATGATCTGGGCATTGCCGGCTGGGGCGGAATGGAAGCTGCATCCATCCTTCCGCGCAGGCTGACCACTACCGTAGTACCAACCACCGCAATCGGCAAAGCGGCCGCAGAGGCATTGGTCGCCCGCCTGAAAGGCGAGCAGGGACAAGAGGTGACCGTTCTGCCGACACGACTGGTGCCCGGAGAAACCGGGTAATCAGACCAACCGCTCGGACAGGGATTTCAGGGCCATTGCGCGCCTTTTCGGTTCAAGATCACGCTGTAAATGCTGGTTGTTGCGGTGATGAACAACCGGTGCTTGGCCCGCCCGCCAAAACAGATGTTCGAAACCAGTTCCGGCACAAGAATCTTGCCCATCAGGTGCCCGTCCGGCGCAATGCAATGCACCCCGTCGGCGGCTGAAGACCAGAGGTTGCCATCCATATCCACCCGGATGCCATCGGCGCAACCGGGGTTGATCGTGTGGAAATGCCTGCCGTTCACGGGGCGCCCATCAACCATGTCAAAGACGCGGATGTGCTGGGCGTCAGTGCTGAACATCCGTCCCGTATCTGCCACGTATAGCCGGCTTTCATCCGGGCTGAAGGCCAGCCCGTTCGGGCAATTCATGTCGGTGATGACTGCCTCAACCTTGCCCGAATGGTCCACCCAGTAGACCGAGCAGGGCAGTTCCTGCGCCGAACGGAAGCCCTCGTAATCCGTCATGATGCCGTAATGCGGATCGGTGAACCAGATGTTGCCGTCCTTTGCCACGATCACGTCATTGGGGCTGTTCAGGGGCTTGCCTTCGAACCCATTGGCAAGCGTGATGATGGTGCCGTCCCACTCCGTCCGCGTCACGCTGCGGGTACCATGTTCGCAACTGATCAGCCGCCCTTGCCTGTCACGCGTGTGCCCGTTGGTATAGTTCGACGGGCTGCGGAAGGTGGTCAGGCCATCCTCGCTCCAACGCATGATCCGGTTGCTGGGAATGTCTGAAAACAGCAGGCATTGCTGGTCGCCAAACCAGACCGGCCCTTCGACCCAGTCAAATCCGGTGGCAAGGCGCTTGACGGGGGCATTGCCCAGCACATAGGTCGCAAAGGCCAGATCGTGAACTTCAAAGAATGACATGACGGACCCCCAGAGTTGCGCTAATTGTTATCGATACCAATGACGAACGTCAAACCGAAAGGCCCCGCCATGCAGATCACCCTTCCGACCGAAAGACTGACCGACGCGGCCCTTCTGGCCATGCTACACGCCGCAACGGAAAAGGCACAAGCGATGGGTCAGCCACA
>JBJOQW010000140.1:0-7176 GCA_046049665.1 Pseudomonadota bacterium
GCCGGGAGGAACGGTATTTGCGGGCAACATTCGGCCCCGCTTATGAGGCCTATGCCGCGCGTGTGCCGAAGATTTGGCCAAAGATCAGCCTGTTCTCAACGCCTTCAGAAATTACGTTCAGCGTTGCATCACTGCGGGGCAATTTCTTTGACGCCATGGTGTTCCTGTCCTTTATCCCATTGGCGGAATTGCTGAAGGAATTGAAGGAATATGGCCTTATCCCGACGTTTCCCTTGTACTGACCGTGATCACGGTCACAGCTGAAACCCTTCGTCTGGCGCAGGTCTTTACCATTGCGCGGGGGTCAAAGACGGCAGCGCATGTGCTGACGGTGTCGGTGACGCGCGGGGATGTTACGGGGCGTGGGGAATGTGTGCCCTATGCGCGTTACGGCGAAACGCTGGAATCGGTGGCAGCGCAGATCATGGGCTTGCCGGCAGACATCACGCGCGAAGTGTTGCAGGATGCCTTGCCAGCCGGGGCTGCGCGTAACGCAGTGGATTGCGCACTGTGGGATCATGCGGCAAAGGCCGCGGGGCGGCGGGTCTGGCAGCTTGCGGGCCTGCCTGCACCGGGGCCAAAGACGACGGCCTATACGCTATCGCTGGACACGCCGGAAAACATGCGGATGGCGGCGGCGGCAAACGCGCACCGGCCCATCCTGAAGATCAAGCTGGGCACAGCGGATGACATGCCGCGGCTGGAGGCCGTGCGGGCTGGCGCGCCCAAGTCCACGCTGATTATCGACGCGAATGAGGGCTGGACACCCGAGGTCTATGCCGATCTTGCGCCACATCTGGTGCGGGCAGGTGTGGCGCTGGTGGAACAGCCCTTGCCTGCGGGGGCGGACGGGATGCTGGCAGAAATGGCGCGACCCTTGCCGGTATGTGCGGATGAGGCGTGCTTTGACCGGGCCAGTCTGCCGGGGCTGGCAGGCAAGTATGATCTGGTGAACATCAAGCTGGACAAGACTGGGGGGCTGACCGAAGGGCTGGCCACGCGCGATGCGGCGCTTGCGGCAGGGTTTGGCGTGATGGTGGGCTGCATGGTGGGCACTTCACTGGCGATGGCGCCTGCGGTGCTGCTGGCACAAGGGGCGGCGTTCACAGACCTTGACGGCCCTTTGTTATTGGCCGAAGACCGCATTCACCCGCTCGTCTATGGTGATCAGGGCGTGCACCCGCCCGAAGCGGCCTTGTGGGGTTAGGCGTGGATCATGCGGTCATCCTTGATACCGAATTTCTGACGAACGAAGATTCCTTTCGCCGCATGTGGAACGGCCCGGATGACCCCGACCCGGTGGTCGTGCAGATTGGCGCGGTGCGCCTTGCCCTACAGGGTGATTTCGCCATCGGTGCCAGCTTTTCGCAATTGGTGTGCCCGGTTGACCGGTTTGGCCAGCCGATTGGGCTGCACCCCGCCTTTACCGCGCTGACGGGCATTGATGCGGGCGCAGTGGCCGCGCAAGGCCAGCCCCTGGCGGCGGCGCTGGCGGCGTTTGATGCGTTCTCGGAAGGTGCGCCCATTTGGTCATGGGGCAAGGATGAACTGAACATGATCGCCATCAGCACGTGGATTGCAGGCCTGCCGCCACCGATACCTGCCCACCGCTTTGGCAATGCCTGCCATCTGCTGTTGCGCGCCGGGGTGCCACTGGACACCGTCAAGGTGCTGCGCAGCCATTCGCTTTGTGCCAATTTCAGCCTGACGCCCCCAGCAGGCCGCGCCCATGATGCCGCCCATGATGCACGCTGCGTTGCCACGGTTTTGCGGCACCTGCTGGTGACGGGCCAACTGGCTGCCGACAGTCTGCACAACACCGCCTCTTGACCCGCTGCCCCTTGTGCCCGATGAACACCGCGTCATTGCAAAAGGATCACCCCCATGACCCGCACAGTTTACGTCAACGGCACGTACCTGCCCGAAGATCAGGCCACGGTTTCGATCTTTGATCGTGGGTTCCTTATGGCTGACGGGGTGTATGAGGTGACGTCGGTGCTGGATGGCAAGCTGATTGATTTTGAAGGCCATGCCATTCGCCTTGACCGGTCCTTGTCAGAGCTGGACATGACCAGCCCGATCACGAGCGAGGCGCTGGCCGACATGTTCCGCGAGCTGGTGCGGTTGAACGGCATTGATCAGGGTATGATCTATCTGCAGATCACGCGGGGCAATCCGGGTGACCGCAGTTTCGTGTTCCCCGATGCCAGCCTGCCTGCCACGATCGTGGCATTCACGCAGAACATCCCGAACCTTGCCGATGCGCCTGCTGCAAAGACGGGCTTCAAGGTGATTTCCGTGCCGGACATGCGGTGGGGCCGGGTGGATATCAAGACGACACAGCTTTTGTACCCGTCGATGGCCAAGATGATGGCCAAGAAGGCGGGGGTGGATGACAGCTGGTTTGTGGCCGATGATGGCGGCATTACCGAAGGCACGTCGAACAACGCCTATATCGTGAAGGGCAACCGCATCATCACCCGGCAACTGAGCACGGATATCCTGCACGGCATCACGCGGGCGTCGGTGCTGCGCTTTGCCGCCGAGGCGCAGTTCGAGGTGGAAGAACGCCCCTTTACCGTGGCCGAGGCGCAAGCGGCGGATGAGGCGTTTTCGACGGCGGCCAGCATTTTCGTGATGCCGGTGGTCGAGGTGGATGGCAAGCCCGTAGGCAGTGGCAAGCCCGGCCCGGTAGCGGTACGCCTGCGCGAGATCTATCTGGACGAAATGCGCAAGACGGCGATCTGAACTGTCCCATCGTGGGACAGTTTTTGCGGCCAATGAATTCAACAGGTTACAAAAGCGTTTTCAGCTTTTGTTAACGGATAGGGCTTTGGTGTGGGCTGCCGGACATTAAAGTGGCAAGCAGGGATGGGCAATGGTGCCCATCCCCCATCCGGTTAGGCCGCGCGGGTGACCACGATATCATTCGGCTGAATGCTTGAGGCCAGCGTGCCTTCAAGCACCGCAAAGATCGTGCCGCCCACGGCCACGCGCAGCGTGCCGTTCGGCCCCGCAGTCAGCGTGACATTGGTGTTGGGCACGTCAGCGGAAACTTCGATCTGCAACTGATCAGTGCCCGGCACAAAGTCATAGACGCGCACCCAGTCTTCGGTGGTTGCCAAAGACTCTGGCCCGATCACACGGAACGTATCAGCGCCGGCGTTTCCATACAGATGGTCGCCGTCATCGCCAATCAGCACGTCACTGCCGGCGCCGCCAAACAGGCGGTCAAACTCGTCGGTCGACCCTGCTGCATCCAGCGCGCTGATCGTATCATTATCGGCATCGCCAAAAAGCTCGTCCGTGCCGCCGCCACCGGTTATCACATCATCGCCCGCCTCACCGTAAACCGTGTCATCGCCGGTGTCGCGATAACCCGGCACGCCATTGGCCAAGGCCCCGGCAAGCAACGTGTCATTGCCGGCCCCAAGACGCACGAAATCTGCGCCATCCCCTGCTGCGACCACGTCGTTGCCATCACCACCGAACAGGCTGTCAAGGCCGTTGAACCCATCGATCGAATCGTTGCCAAGGCCGCCATAAACGGTGTCTGCGCCAGCTGATGCATCAATCAGATCATCACCATCATCGCCCGAGATACTGTCATTTCCGCTGTCAGCGGCAATCGTGTCGCGCCCGGCACCGCCCGAAATCGTGTCGTTGCCCCCTGCGCCTGTGATCAGGTCGTTGCCTTCACCGCCAAAGTACTGGTCATTGCCGGAAAAGCCCGTCAGCACATCGTCGCCAGCCTCGCCGGACAGCGTGTCATTCTGCAAGTTGCCGTTCAGCGTGTCATTCCCGTCACCGCCATTGAGGACACCGTCCCCGGAGCCGCCCGCCAGAAGGTCATCACCCGCGCCGCCAAACAACGTGTCGACACCGGCATCACCTTCGACCGTATCATTGCCGTCGCCGCCATAGACCAGGTCAGAACCATCTTCACCAAGGACGGTATCATTGCCCGGCCCACCCGCCACGGTATCAAGCCCGTAGCCACCCTTCAGGCTGTCATTGCCAAGGCCACCATTCACAAGGTCGCTGCCTCTGTCCGCCTCGATCGTGTCTTCGCCCGGCCCGCCAAAGATTGTATCATTGCCGTCGCCGCCAAGCACCCGGTCATTACCAAGACCGACTTCCAGCAGATCATCACCTTGTGTGCATGCAAGACTATCGTTGCCATCCGCCGGCCCATCACCGCCATCTGAAACACCCGATGACCCATCAAAAAGAAGGCCGCCAATCAACAGCAGCGGCAACAAGACCAGTAATTCCATTTTACCCCCCCACACCAACCCCGCAGATAATGCTGCAGAACGTCACCCGTTAACTCCAGGTTAACTTTTCGGGTCAGGGGAAGGGAATCGTATCGGCATGGGCTGATTGTGTGCGCCTGCGAAAGCGTTCTGGCGCAAAACGCATGACTGTTTCTGAACCGCGAGCAATCAGCCGGGTTTTTTCACATTTTCCGTGAAGGCCACATCAAAGGCTGCTTTCTGTGCATCCGACGCGATGGTTTGATTCGCAGCTTTCCATTCGTCGTAGGGCATGCCGTAAAACATGGTGCGCGCATCCTCGCGCGGCAGGTCAACCCCTGCCTCAACCGCGGCTTCGTGCATCCAGCGCCCCAGACAATTGCGGCAGAACCCGGCAAGGTTCATCAAATCGATGTTCTGCACATCGGGGCGGTCTGCCATCAGGTGCTGGCGCAAACGGCGAAAGGCCGCAGCCTCAAGCGCCTGCTGCGTGGCGGGGTCAAGTTCGGGCATCGCATCCTCCTGCGGGAACATGCAGCCAGACTAACCCAATGGTCGCCGCGCGCCAATCAGCTTAGTGATTGAATTGTCAGTGATCCGGCACGGATCTGGTTTGCAGACACGCCTTCAAGGTTTGCAACGATCTGACCGTTCAGCAGAATATTCAGCCCGTCGCCCGCGGCGTCATTTGCAAATGTCAGGGCACCGGTTGCGGGCCCATCGACCAGCACTGCGAGGGTTTCAAGCGCAGGGTCAAAGTCAATGATGGTGGTAATATCCGCACCAGATTGGGCCAGAACGGAAAAGTCATCGACACCGGTGCCGCCAGAGATCACATCGCCATCATCGCCGACAAGCGTATCGTTGCCAGCGTCGCCCTGCAGCAGGTCAGGAACGGATTCGGCGCTGGACCCATTGGTCAGCCCGACCGTGGCCCGCCGCAGATCGGCTTCGGTCAGATCATCACCGATATAGCTGCGCAGTTCTTCTTCAAAGGCGGCCAGATCAAGACCGGCAAGGTCTTCGGGCCCGCGATCCACCGTCACCTCAAGGCCGATCAGCAGGTCATCGCCATCACCGCCGACCAAGGCATCACCCCCGGACGCGCCCAAAAGCAGATCACTTCCCGCGCCTCCGATCAGATCATCATTGCCTGAGCCGCCGATCAGCGCATCATCACCGGCGCCACCGACCAGCTCATCATTGCCCCAGGCACCCAGCAGCAGGTCATCGCCGTTTCCGCCTTCCAGCAAGTCTGCGCCAAGTTCGCCCAGCAGCACATCGGTGCCATCGCCGCCTGACAGGCTGTCATTTCCGCCTGCCCCAAGGATCATGTTGTTGTCCGCATCACCCGACAGGGCACTGGCTGCATCGCTGTCACGGGTGACACTGCCATCCTGGCCAGCCGGTGGAGAGGATGCATCATCAGAACCACCGCCGTCAAAGGCAAGCCCAAGTACGGCAAGCGGCAAAAGGATCAGCAGCAATTCCATAGCGAGTCCCCGGCAAGACATTATACTTTTGCACAAGAGGGCATGTTTTCTGCTGCGTTGTCAAAGCCTGCCTTGGAAAGTTGCCAGCCGCGCAACAGTGCCACGAGGGGCTTGGTGACTGTTTACCTTTCCAGCGCCGCCAGCGCCCTTTGCAAGGCTGCGGCAACCGTGTTGGCCCATGCCTGCTGCGATTTGGCGGTGGTGATCAGGTCGTTGCGGACTTCGATCAGGGTATTGTGGCGCCCATGCTGCAGGGCGTGGCGGTCAATCGCATCTTTGGGCAGATGACCGGCATAGGGTTCATTGTCGCCCACGCACAGCGATGCATCCTGGGCAAGGTCAGCAATCAGCGGCAAGGACAGGCGGCTGTCATGGTGCGAATGCAGCACTCCTACCTGCCAGGGCCGGGGCGGGCGGCCCTTTAGCGCGGGGGTAAAGGAATGAATGGCCACGATCACGGTATCCGCCTGCCGCGCCGCCATGCGCGCAAGGGCCGCGTGATAGGGGCGATAAAGCCGGTCAAGCCGCAGGTTGATGTCGGCCTGCGTGACGTGCCGGTTCGCCGGGATGATGGTGCCGTCATACAGCTTCATCACCAATGTCGGGTCATCCTCACCGCGGTTCGGATCAATCACAAGGCGCGAAAAGCGTGACAGCACTGCCGGAGCGCCCAGTTTTTCAGCAAGCGCCACAGCCAGCCCCGCCGCGCCCACGTCAAAGGCAATATGGCGGGCCATATCGGCAGCGCAAATGCCCAGATCACCGCCAGAAACCCAGTCTGGCACATGGTTTGACGCGTGATCGCAGGTAATCAGCCAGCGGGCGGTCCGCGCCGCACCAACAATCTGGAAGGCTTCGGTCTTTTCATCCTGCACAGAATTTATGCACCTTTCCGCTTTATCACTGTCGCAATACATCCACATGTTGCCGCTAACAGAAACTTCGGCCATAAGCCCCGCAACCAAGCCTGCCGCATAAGGACCAGCCCATATGAGACGCCAGCGTAATGTCAAGATCGTCGCCACCCTTGGGCCTGCGTCCAGCGACTACAAGATGATCCGCGCGCTGTTTGAGGCAGGCGCAGACGTGTTTCGCCTGAACATGAGCCACGGCGTGCACGAGGATATCCGCGCGCGCCACGCGATCATCCGGCAAATCGAGGCTGATGTGGGCCGCCCGATCTGCATTCTGGCCGATTTGCAGGGGCCAAAACTGCGCGTCGGCACCTTTGCCAATCCGGCGGGCGAAGAACTGGTGGAAGGTGCCGCCTTCCGGATGGATCTGTCCACGGTGCCGGGTGACATCAACCGCGTGAACCTGCCGCACCCCGAGATTTTTGCAGCCCTTGAGGCGGGCACATCCCTGCTGGTGAACGACGGCAAGATCCGCCTGCATGTGAATGAATGTGGCAAGGATTTCGCCAATTG
>JBJOQW010000141.1:0-2935 GCA_046049665.1 Pseudomonadota bacterium
GCTGTTGGAGCGGGGGTTTTGCACCCCCGCACCCCCGCAGGATATTTATGGACAGATGAAAGGGCAAACTGCCGCGTGTGTTGTCTTGCCTTGGTTGCGTGGGCGGTGTGGGGCGTGTATCAGCCAGAAAAAGGTTATCGCGGGGGCAGTTCATGCGGCGTGTTGTCATTACAGGTCTGGGTCTGGTCACACCTTTGGCGTGCGGGGTTGAGGAAACCTGGAGCCGCCTGATTGCGGGTGACAGCGGGGCGGGGCCGATCACGCGGTTTGATGCGAGCAATGTGGTGACGCAATATGCCTGCGAGCTGCCGCGGGGGACCGAGCCGGGCCAGTTCAACCCGGATGACTGGATGGAGCCGAAAGAGCAGCGCAAAGTGGATGATTTCATCATTTACGGGATGGCTGCGGCGGTGCAGGCGGTGCGGGATGCGGGCTGGGAGGATATTTCCGAGGATGAAAAGCTGCGCACGGGCGTGATGATGGGGTCAGGCATAGGGGGCCTGAGTTCGATTGCCGAGACGGCAGTGCTCATCAAGGAGCGGGGGCCAAAGCGGGTTTCGCCGTTCTTTATTCCGGGGGCGCTGATCAACCTGATTTCGGGGCAGGTGAGCATTCGCTTTGGCTACAAAGGGCCGAACCATGCGGTGGTGACGGCGTGCTCAACAGGGGCGCATGCGATTGGGGATGCGGCGCGGCTGATCCAGTGGGGCGATGCGGATGTGATGATAGCAGGCGGGGCGGAAAGCCCGATTTCGGAAATCGGCATTGCGGGGTTCAACGCGTGCAAGGCGCTGAGCACGAAGCGGGCGGATGATCCGACCAAGGCGAGCAGACCCTATGACGGGGACCGGGATGGGTTCGTAATGGGCGAAGGCGCGGGGGCGGTCGTGCTGGAGGAATACGAGCACGCGAAAGCGCGCGGGGCGAAGATTTACGCGGAAGTGCTGGGCTATGGTCTGAGCGGGGATGCCTATCACATCACGGCACCGTCTGAGGATGGCGATGGGGGCTATCGTTCGATGGCGGCGGCATTGAAGCGGGCGGGGCTTTCGCCTGCGGATGTAGACTATATCAACGCGCATGGCACATCGACGATGGCGGATACGATCGAGCTGGGCGCGGTTGAGCGGCTGATGGGAGATGCGGCTGCGGGTGCGACGATGAGTTCGACGAAATCGAGCATCGGGCATTTGCTGGGTGCAGCGGGAGCTGTTGAAGCGATTTTCTGTGTGCTGGCGATCAGGGATCAGGTGGCGCCGCCAACGATCAACCTGGATAACCCGGCGGTGACGCCGAAGCTGGACCTTGCGGCGAACAAGGCGGTGCGGCGCAAGATTGATGTCGCGCTGTCGAACTCGTTCGGATTTGGCGGCACGAATGCGAGTCTGGTTCTGGGCAAGGTCGCGGGCTGATGTGGCGCAACATCACCTCGAATGCGCTGACGTTGTTTGTGCTGTTGCTGCTGGCGGCAGCGGCGATGGTGGCCTGGGGTCGGCAGGAATTTGCCGGGCCGGGGCCGCTGACCGATGCGGTGTGTTTCAAGGTGGAGCGGGGATCATCGCTTTCGGCGGTGTCAGATAACCTTGCATCGCAGGGTGTGGTCAGTTCGGCGGCGATTTTCCGGATCGGCACAGAGTATGCTGGGCGATCGGATGACCTGCGGTTCGGGTCATACCTGATTGAGCCGGGATCGAGCATGGGCGAGGTGCTGGATGACCTGACAGCGGGGGGCCAGAGCACCTGCGGGCGCGAGGTGAATTTCCGGATCGGCGTGGCGCGGGCGGATATCCTGTTGCGGGAGTTGGACCCGGCAAGCGGGGATTTCGTGGAAGTTGTGCGGTTTGAGCCGGGGGTCGAGGCCGAGCCTGCGGAGTTTACGGAGGCACAAGATGACAGTGACCTGCGCTGGCGGGTGACGGTGGCGGAAGGGGTGACAAGCTGGCAGGTGATTGACGCGCTGAAACGGGCAGATTTCCTGGGCGGTGAGGTGCCGGATGTGCCAGCGGAAGGCACGATTGCACCAAACAGCTATGAGGTGGCGCCGGGTGCAGACCGGGCAGCGCTGGTGGCACAGATGGTGGCGCTGCAGACGGATGTGCTGGCAGAAGAATGGGCGCGGCGGGCGGAAGGCCTGCCCTATGAGACGCCGGAAGAAGCGCTGATCATGGCGTCCATCGTGGAAAAGGAAACAGGGATCGCGGAAGAGCGCGGGCGGGTGGCAAGCGTTTTCGTCAATCGGTTGCGCGACGGGATGAAGCTGCAGACGGACCCGACGGTGATTTATGGGGTGACGCAAGGCGAAGGCGTGTTGGGGCGTGGTTTGCGGCAAAGTGAGCTGCGGCGTGAAACGCCGTGGAACACCTATGTGATTGATGGCCTGCCACCAACGCCGATTGCCAATCCGGGGCGGGCAGCGATTGCGGCGGCGCTGAACCCGGACACAACGCCCTATCTGTTCTTTGTGGCGGATGGGACAGGCGGGCATGCGTTTGCAGAAACGCTGGCGGAGCACAATGAAAACGTGGCGCGCTGGCGCGAGATTGAAGCGCAGCAGGGCGAAGACGGCGCAACGGGCGTGCAGGGGGAGTAGTGTCCCATGATGGGACATGTTTTGGTGTGAGGAATATCAAGGGGTTAGGCCCGCGGATTAGGGTTGTGCTAAGGATTGCGGGTGCCGGTGGTGGTGCGCACGCCGCCGAAGGGGTCATAGGTGGCGGTCCAGACCTTCACGCCGCTGGTGTTGGTGGCGAATACAGGGCGGCCGATATGGTCCGTTCGGACAAGGTAGGTGACGCCGCCTTCGATCACTGCAACCGGCTCCCAGTTCAGCCAGACATATTCGCGGATCAGCGCGCCGGTGGCTTGGTTGTATTCGGCGATCCGCCGCCCCTGACTGTCAAACACCGAATGGATCGTGATGCCGGTTGAGGCAATC
>JBJOQW010000142.1:0-5922 GCA_046049665.1 Pseudomonadota bacterium
GCCCGATCAGTTTCCCGCATTGATGGCCGCAGCCCTGCGGCGTCAGGATATTGCCGCATGGGCGGCGGCGCAGGACATCAAGCTCGCACGATAGCGCAGGCGCATTTCGTCCAAACCGCAAGGATGAAGGCTGACAGCCGCATTGGCGGCATCATGACACGCTGGACATGGCAACTGGCAGGGTCAGATCCCGGTGAAAATGCCCGATTAATTCGCAGCGGAAATCAACTCCCTTTTGACCAAAAGGCGGACATGTCACCGCACCCGATACCCCCGATGGGGAGTTGACATAAGTTCCGCTTGGCTAGACCGTGCAACTTATACTGAAGCCGACCTCGAGAGCTTTAGTCACCGCGCCAATGGCGCACTGCACCACAAGGGAGGACGACCATGACGAACACGAACTTGCCGCGCGGACTAACCCGCCGCGGCCTGCTGCAAAGCGGTATGGCCATGACGGCTGCAGGGCTTATCCTGCCCGCTGGCATGGCTCGCGCGCAAGATGCGCCCAAAAAGGGGGGCGTTTTCCGCATTGGCCTTGGCCACGGCTCGACCACTGATACCTATGATCCCGGCCTGTGGTCGCACCTGTACGTGCAGACCTTTGCCGCCGCGCGTGTGAACTATCTGATCGAGATCGGCCCTGACGGCAATCTGGTGGGCGAACTGGCCGAAAGCTGGGAAACCACCGACGGCGCGACCTGGACCTTCAAGATCCGCGAAGGTGTGACCTTCCATTCGGGCAAGCCCTTCACGACCGAAGATGTGGTGGCTTCGCTCAACCATCACCGTGGCGAAGCCTCGACCTCGGCGGTCAAGCCCTTCTTCGATCCGGTCACCGATATCAAGGTTGATGGCCAGAACGTGGTCATCACGCTGTCCGCCCCCAATGCCGATTTCGCCTATCTGATGTCGGACTACCATATCCCGATGTTGCCGGCCAAAGATGGCGTCATGGATGCCAACACCCCTGACGGCACCGGCGGCTATATCGTTGACAGCTATGAGCCCGGCGTTCAGGCCACGCTGAAGCGCAACCCGAACTACTGGAAGGCTGACCGCGCGCACTTTGACGAGATCGTCGTGCTTGCGATCCTTGATCCCGCGGCCCGTCTGAACGCGATCATCACCGGCGAAGTTGACCTGATCGACCAGGTTGATCCGGCATCAATCGAGATGATCGAATCGCGCGATGCGGCCAAGATCCTGTCGATTTCGGGCAATGCGCATTACTGCTTCCCGATGGATGCCCGCGCGGCACCGTTCAGCGACAACAACGTGCGCCTCGCGCTCAAGTATGCCGTTGACCGGCAGGAACTGGTCGACAAGATCCTGGCAGGCCACGGCTCGGTCTCGCAGGACAACCCGATCGGGCCCGCCAACCGGTACTTCAATGCCGATCTTGAGGCCAAGACCTACGATCCCGACAAGGCCAAGTTCTATCTCAAGCAAGCCGGGATGGACACGCTTGAGGTCACGCTCTCGGCTGCCAACGCCGCCTTCTCGGGTGCGGTCGATGCAGCCGTCCTGATGAGCGAAAAGGCCGCAGCAGCGGGGATCACCATCAACGTCGACCGGGTGCCGGATGACGGCTACTGGGACAACGTCTGGATGAAGGTGCCTTTCTGCGCCGACTATTGGGGCGGTCGCCCGGTGGAAGACCAGATGTTCAGCACCGCCTACCAGTCGGGTGCGGCATGGAACGAAAGCTTCTGGTCGAACGAAGCCTTCGACAAGCTTCTGCTGGCCGCACGGTCGGAAATCGACGACGCCAAGCGCCGCGAGATGTACCACGAGATGCAGCGGCTTGTGTCCTTCGAAGGCTCGACCATCATCCCGATGTACAACAACTATGTCATGGCGGTTGGCAAAGGTGTGGGCCTGCCCGCGCAGATTTCAAACAACTGGAACCTTGATGGCTTCCGTTGCGTGGAACGCTGGTGGTTCGCCTGATCCGTCGGGTTTGACCATCGGGGCTCTGGCAGGGGGAACCTTGCCGGAGCCATTCTGCTACTGCGGCCTCAAGATCGCAGGGCATGGAAACAAACGGGGTTGGGATGAACAACATCTGGCGCATGATCGGGCAGCGGCTGCTTCTGGGCCTGCTGACACTGTTCATCATTTCCGTGGTGATCTTTGGCGCCACTGAACTTTTGCCGGGCGATCTTGCGCGCCAGTTGCTGGGCCAATCGGCAACCGAGGAAACGCTGGCCGCGCTGCGCGAGCAACTGGGCCTGAATGACCCCGCGCCCTTGCGCTACTGGAACTGGCTGACCGGCGTGCTGCAAGGTGATTTCGGCGTGTCGATGGCGAACAAGAAGCCGATTTCCGAACTGGTGGGGGCACGGCTGGGCAATACCCTGTTCCTTGCCCTTTATGCTGCGGCCCTGTCAGTGCCGCTGTCGCTGTTGCTGGGCGTGCTGGCCGCGCTGTGGCGCAATTCGATCTTCGACCGCGCCTCCAATGCCGTGGCCCTGACGGCGATTTCATTCCCCGAATTCTTCGTGGCCTATATCCTTGTGCTGTGGCTGGCGCAGACCGGCCTCTTTCCGTCCATGGTGCGCATCACCAGTTCCACGACCACGGGCGATCTGCTGTATTCCGCCTTCCTGCCCGCCCTGACCCTGACCCTTGTCGTCACCGCCCACATGATGCGCATGACGCGCGCTGCGATCATCAACCTGCTGGCCAGCCCCTATATCGAGATGGCCCGCCTGAAGGGTAACTCGCCCATGCGTGTCGTGCTGCGCCATGCCGTGCCGAACGCGCTGGCCCCCATCATCAACGTGGTCGCGCTGAACCTTGCCTATCTGATTACCGGTGTGGTCGTGGTCGAGGTGGTCTTTGTTTACCCCGGCCTTGGCCAGTTGATGATTGATGCGGTAACGAACCGCGACATCGCCGTAGTGCAGGCCATCGCGCTGATCTTTGCATCGGCCTATGTCCTGCTGAACCTTCTGGCCGATGTGCTGTCAACCATCACAAACCCGCGCCTGATGCACAGGAAGTAGGGCCATGACCATTCTTCTTTCCATCATCATCGGGCTGGGCCTGTTCTTTATCGTCGGTATCGTCGCCCGTGCCGTGCTAAAGGCGGCGGCCCCGGCGCACCACAAACCCATGTTCCGCGACATGCCGCTGACAGCCTCGTTCGGGCTGGCCGTGATCCTGTTCTATGTCGTTGTCGCAATCTTGGCCCCCGTCATCGCCCCCTTCGGCGAGGGTGAGGTGCTGGGCGACCAGTATCTGCCATGGGGGGCACCGTACTATCTGGGCACCGACAAACTGGGCCGCGACATGCTGACCCGCCTTATCTACGGCGCGCGCAACACTGTGGGCATCGCCTTTGCCACTACCATGCTTGCGTTTGTTGTGGGGTCGGTCCTTGGCATATGGGCGGCACTGGTGGGCGGCTGGCTGGATCAGTGGATGTCGCGCTTTATCGATGCGCTGATGGCCATTCCCGCGCTGATCTTCTCGCTTCTGCTGCTCACGATTTTTGGCACCTCGGTCCTGACGCTGATCCTGGTCATCGCCGCCGTCGATGCCACCCGCGTCTATCGCCTGGCGCGCTCTGTCGCCCAGGGCATCGTGGTGATGGATTATATCGAAGCCGCCCGCCTGCGCGGCGAAGGCATGTGGCGCCTGATCCGGCGCGAGATCCTGCCCAACGCGATGGCACCCCTGGTGGCCGAATTCGGCCTGCGCTTCTGTTTTGTGTTCCTTGCGATCTCGGCCCTGTCATTCCTTGGCCTTGGGATCAGGCCACCCACCGCCGACTGGGGCAGCATGGTGCGCGAGAATGCAACGCTGATCACCTTCGGCGACATCACCCCCCTGCTGCCCGCCGGGGCCATTGCCCTGCTGACCGTCGCGGTGAACTTTGTGGTGGATTGGCAATTGCACCGCGCCAGCGGGTTGAAGGAGTAGGCCCATGGACAAACCGGTGCTTCTCACCATCAAGGGCCTGCAGATTGAAGGGCGGTCAGGCGATGCCTGGCACCCCATCGTCAAGGGCGTTGATCTGACCCTGCGCAGGGGCGAGGTGCTGGGCCTGATCGGCGAATCCGGGGCGGGCAAGTCGACGCTGGGCCTTGCCGCCATGGGCTTTGCCCGCGACGGCTGCCGCATTTCGGGCGGGAGCATCGACTTTGACGGCATCGATCTGCGCACCGCCCCCGAGGCGACGCGGAGGGGCCTTCGCGGCAAGCGGATCGCCTATGTCGCGCAATCGGCTGCGGCCAGCTTCAACCCCGCGCACAAGCTGATCGACCAGTATTGCGAAGGCCCGGTCATCCACGGCGTCATGCCGCGCGAGAAGGCCGAGGCGGATGCCGTCGAACTTTACCGCCGCATGCGCCTGCCCAACCCTCAGGACATCGGCTTTCGCTATCCGCATCAGGTGTCGGGCGGGCAATTGCAGCGCGCGATGACGGCCATGGCCATGGCCTGCCGCCCTGATCTGATCATCTTCGATGAACCGACCACGGCCTTGGACGTGACCACCCAGATCGAGGTTCTGGCCGCGATCCGTGATATCGTGCGCCAGTTCGGCACCGCCGCCATCTACATCACGCATGACCTTGCCGTGGTCGCCCAGATGGCCGACCGCATCAAGGTTCTGCTCCGCGGCGATGAGGTCGAGGAAGCCGATACCCGCTCCATGCTGGCCGCCCCGCGTGAGGGCTATACCCGCAGCCTTTGGGCCGTGCGCAGCTTTGCCCGCGCCGAACAGCCGCGTGCAACTGGCACTCCCGTCGTCTCGGTGCGCAATGTGACTGCGGGCTATGGCGCGGTTGATATCCTGAAGAACATCAGCTTTGACATCCACGCCCGCCGCACCGTGGCGGTGGTTGGCGAAAGCGGATCGGGCAAATCCACTGCGGCACGGGTCATTACCGGCCTTCTGCCACCGCGCCGGGGCGAGGTCTTGTTCAACGGCAAGACATTGCCGCCCAGCTTCAAGGCCCGCTCGCGGGATGAGTTGCGTCAGTGCCAGATGATCTACCAGATGGCCGACACCGCGCTGAACCCCAAGCTGCGTCTGCGCGAGCTGATCGGCCGCCCGGCCGAGATGTATCTGGGCCTGAAAGGCAACGCGCTGGAGACCCGCATCCGCGACCTTCTGGCTCTGATCGAACTTGAGCCGGACAAATACATCGACCGCCTGCCCAGCGAGTTGTCAGGCGGACAAAAGCAACGCATCGGCATCGCCCGGGCACTGGCCGCCGAGCCGCAACTGATCATCTGCGACGAGGTGACAAGCGCCCTTGACCAGATCGTGCAGGAAGGCATCCTGAAACTGCTGGACCGCCTGCAAGGCGAATTGAACCTTGCCTACATGTTCATCACCCATGACCTTGCCACCGTGAAATCCATCGCCGATGAGGTGGTGGTGATGCAGCATGGGGCGGTGGTCGAACGCGGCCCCAAGGCCGCACTCTTTGCCGACCCGAAAGAAGACTACACAAACCTTCTGCTTTCTTCTGTACCCGAAATGGACCCGGACTGGCTGAACCGCCTGCTCGCCGCGCGGGGTGATAACGCGTGATCGCAGCGGCCACGCCCGGCCTGGTTGACATGGGGTTGGCAAGTGCAGGACGCAAGGCCGGCATCCTGCCCGCAGTGGCAAGTGCATGCTTGCCTTTGAAACCCGCCTGATGTGGCATGCAGTGCGTGGTCCATCGGTTGTTTTAGTCACATCGGCAATGGTACGGGCAAAGGGCGACTGGGCATCGCAACGCCACCTCTCTGCCCGCGCCTCACCATGCGGGCGCGCCTGTCGCACCTTCCAAGGGGCTGGGGTGCTGTGCAGAATTGTCAGGGGCCAAACTGCCAGGTTCTGTAGTCCGGCTTCGCAGCCCGGCAATCGCACCCAGCAAACTCCGCTCGCCCTCCCATTCCCTCTGTCAGCAGGGGCAG
>JBJOQW010000143.1:0-8998 GCA_046049665.1 Pseudomonadota bacterium
CACGCTGCATGATGGCCCCCCCTATGCCAACGGGCATCTGCACATCGGGCACGCGCTGAACAAGGTGCTGAAGGATATGGTCGTGCGCAGCCAGCAGATGATGGGCACGGATTCCCGCTATGTGCCGGGATGGGATTGCCACGGCCTGCCCATCGAATGGAAGATCGAAGAGCAATACCGCGCCAAGGGCCTGAACAAGGATGACGTGGATACCGTCACCTTCCGTCAGGAATGCCGCAAATTCGCTGAAGGCTGGATCGACATCCAGCGCGAGGAATTCAAGCGGTTGGGCGTGACGGGCAACTGGGCCGATCCCTACCTCACGATGGATTACCACGCCGAAGCGGTGATCGCGGCGGAATTCATGCAGTTCCTGATGAACGGCTCACTTTATCAGGGGTCAAAGCCCGTGATGTGGTCGCCCGTGGAAAAGACGGCACTCGCCGAGGCCGAGGTCGAATACCACGACCACACCAGCCATCAGGTCTGGGTACGCTTTCCGGTGGTGGCGGGTGACGCGCTGTTCACCAAAACACGCACCGATGTGGTCATCTGGACCACCACGCCATGGACCATCCCGCAAAACCGCGCCATCAGCTTTGGCCCGACCATCGCTTACGGCCTGTATGAGGTCATCGGCCGCCCTGCAGAAAGCACCGCCACCATCGGCCACCGCGTGATCCTGTCCGATGCGCTGGCCGAAGGCGTGTTGGCCCAAGCCAAGCTGGCTGGGCCCGAGATGATCCGCCGCCTGTGCGATGTGCCTTCTGCCGATCTGGCGAAAATGGTCTGCGCCCACCCCTACCGTGGTGTTGAGGGGGGCAACGGCGAATGGGATTATGATGTGCCCATGCTTCCCGGTGACCATGTCACCGCCGATGCGGGCACGGGCTTTGTGCATACCGCGCCCAGCCATGGCGATGATGACTATCAGATGGGCCTGAAATTCGGCCTGCAGATGACCTATAATGTCGAACCCGATGGCAGCTACCGCGCCGATCTGCCCCTGTTCGGCGGCCAGCACATCATCCTGCCCGATGGCAAGGAAGGCCCTGCCAACGTCAGCAATATCAAGGCGCTGGCGGGTGCAGGCGCGCTGTTTGCCAAGGCCAAGCTCAAGCATAGCTACCCGCATTCGTGGCGCTCCAAGGCCCCGGTGATCTATCGCAACACCCCCCAATGGTTCGTCGCCATCGACAAACCCTTGGCCGATGGTATGGGCCAGCACGGCGATACCATCCGGAGCCGCGCCCTGAATTCCATCAACGAACTGGTCACATGGACCCCCACCACAGGCCGCAACCGCCTGCATTCAATGATCGAGGCCCGCCCCGATTGGGTGCTGTCGCGCCAGCGCGCATGGGGCGTGCCGCTGACCTGTTTTGTCAAAAAGGGCGCTCGGCCTACTGACCCGGATTTCCTTCTGCGCAACGCTGATGTGAACGCCCGCATCATCGCCGCGTTTAAGGCTGAAAGTGCTGATGTCTGGTTTGTGCAAGGATTCAAGGAACGCGTGCTGCAAGGCATCGTGAATCCGTCGGATTATGACAAGGTTGATGATGTGCTGGATGTCTGGTTCGATTCAGGCTCTACCCACGCCTTCGTGCTGCGCGACCGCGCCGATGGCGCGCCGGATGGCATTGCTGACCTCTACCTTGAAGGCACCGATCAGCACCGCGGCTGGTTCCATTCCAGTCTCTTGCAGGCCAGCGGTACCAAGGGCCGCGCGCCCTACAAGGGTGTGCTGACCCACGGCTTCACGCTGGATGAAAAGGGCATGAAAATGTCCAAATCCGTGGGCAATACCGTCGCCCCGCAAGAGGTGATTGATGAATACGGCGCCGATATCCTGCGCCTCTGGGTGGCGCAGTCCGACTACACAATCGATCTGCGCATCGGCAAGGAAATCCTGAAAGGCGCTGCTGACAGCTACCGCCGCCTGCGCAACACGCTGCGCTTCATGCTGGGCAACTTGGCCGGGTTCACCGATGCCGAACGCGTCGCCCCCGCCGACATGCCGGAACTGGAACGCTGGGTGCTGCATCGCCTTGCCGAACTGGATACTCAGGTGCGCGAAGGCTATGCCGCTTATGATTTCCAGGGCGTGTTCACCAAGCTTTTCGCCTTTGCCACCACGGACCTGTCCGCGCTCTATTTCGACATCCGCAAAGACAGCCTCTATTGCGATGCCCCCGGCAGCATGCGCCGCCGCGCCTGCCGCACCGTGCTTGACCACCTGTTCCACCGCCTGACCACATGGCTCGCCCCGATCCTTGTGTTCACGGCGGAAGATGTCTGGCTGTCGCGCTTCCCGGATGATCAGGGCTCGATCCACCTGCATGACTTCCCCGAAACACCCGCCGCATGGCTGGACCCAACGCTGGCGGCCAAATGGGACACCATCCGCGCCACCCGCCGCGTGGTGACGGGCGCCTTGGAGGTGCAGCGCACCGCCAAGGTCATCGGCGCAAGCCTGGAGGCCGCACCACAGGTGTTTGTCTCGCCCGCGATGCAGGCCCTGCTGGGCGCAGATTTCGCCGATCTGTGCATCACATCCGGCATCAGCACCACAACGGACGCGCCCCCCGCAGACGCCTTCACCCTGCCCGATGTGGCGGATGTGGCCGTGCTGTTCCACCCCGCACCGGGCCACAAATGCGAACGCTGCTGGCGCGTGCTGCCCGATGTGGGCACGCACAAGCACCCCGGCACCTGCCAGCGCTGCAACGAAGCGCTTGGCGGTTAGCGCAAAGCGGGTCAGACTGGCATCATGCCCAGCCTGACCCTGCCCAGCCCCTTCGGCCCCCTGACCATCACCGAGGCGAATGGTGTGCTGACCACGCTTGACTGGCGTGCCGGCCATGATGATGCGTCACCCTTGCTGCACAAGGCCGCCACGCAACTGACCGAGTATTTCGCCGGCACGCGCCAGCAGTTCGATCTGCCTCTGGATGCAGGTCACGGCCTGCAGGCCCAGGTGCGCAACGCCATGGTGGCCATCCCTTTCGGCCAAACCCGCACCTACGGCGACCTTGCGCGCGCCTTGCAGACCAACGCCCAAGCCGTGGGCCAAGCCTGCGGGGCCAACCCCCTGCCCATCCTTATTCCCTGCCACCGCGTCACAGGCACCAACTGGTTTGGCGGCTTTTCAGCCCCCGGTGGCGTCGAAACAAAGGCCGCCCTTTTACGCCTCGAAGGTGCCCTGCTGATCTGAAGCACCCCCTTCCTGTTTTCTCTTTGCACAAATACTCAGGCCAACCGCCCCAACCCGCGCAACGCCGCCCGCCCTTCCATGGCAATGCCGCGCGAGGGGGGCTCAATGCCCCCAAGCGCGGCACCCCCGTTGCAAATCCACCCGCAACGCCCTAGCCATGACGCATGAGCTTTCCCGTCTTCCTTGCCGTTCTTGCCGCTGCCTTCCTGCATGCCGCATGGAACGCCCTCATCAAGACCGGTGCCTCCAAGCAATCTGCCATGCTCATCCTGTCATTCGGCCATGCCATCTGCGGTGCAGGCGTTGCCCTGTGGAAAGGCTGGCTGCCACCTGCTGCCGTGCCATGGGCGCTTGGATCCGGTCTGATCCACATGTGTTATCAGACCTTCCTGTCCTACGCCTATGACCATGGCGATCTCAGCCGCGTCTACCCCATAGCCCGTGGCGCCGCCCCCATGCTTGTACTTGTCATCAGTGCCCTGTTTCTCTCCGACCAGATGCAACAGATGGAACTTGTCGGCGTCCTGATCCTTGGCCTTGGCATCCTGCTCATGGCCCGCGGCGTCTTCACCTCTGGTGAAAGCCGCAAGATGCTGCCCTTTGCCTTGGGATCAGCCGTTGCCACCGCCGGTTATTCCATTACCGATGGCATGGGCGCGCGCGCCGCCGGCGATGCCGTGCACTATGTCGGCTGGCTGATGATCATCTCTGCCGTCTTTTACACGCCTGCCGCCCTTGCCCTGAAAGGCCGCGCCATCCTGCATGCCCCCCCACGCGCATGGGCCATCGGGCTGCTTGCCGCGTCTGCTTCCTTTGGCGCCTATGCCATTGCCGTCTGGGCCATGACGCAGGCCCCCATCGCCCTGGTCGCCGCCTTGCGCGAGACGTCCATCCTCTTCGCTGTGCTCATCGGCTGGCTGGTGTTCGGCGAAAAGATGGGGCGCGACAAGTGGATTGCGATCAGCGTCATTTTGCTCGGCGTGATCATCACGCGCCTGTAGGCGGACGCTCATCTTTCCCTTGCGGTCAATCTTCGCGCGCAATCGTCCCACCCGGCCCGCGAAGAGCGCCCGCAAGGGCGGGATGAGCGCCCCCTTACACCTTCATGTCAAATCCCAGATGCTTGGCCACCGTGAAGATATCCTTGTCGCCCCGCCCGCACATGTTCATCACGATGATATGCTCCGCAGGCAAGGTCGGCGCGATCTTCATCACATGCGCCAGCGCATGGCTTGGCTCCAGCGCCGGGATAATGCCTTCCAGCTGGCAGCTCAGCTGAAACGCCTCCAGCGCCTCGGCATCCGTGATGGAAACATATTTCGCCCGCCCCGTATCATGCAGCCACGCATGTTCCGGCCCGATCCCCGGATAGTCCAGCCCAGCAGAAATGCTGAAGCCTTCTAGAATCTGCCCATCAAGATCCTGCAACAGATAGGTCCGGTTGCCATGCAAAACCCCCGGCCGCCCCCCCGTCAGACTGGCGCAATGCTGCATGCGGTCGTCCACACCCTTGCCGCCCGCCTCAACCCCGATGATGTTCACCGTCGGATCGTCGAGGAACGGATAGAACAGCCCCATCGCGTTCGACCCCCCGCCAATCGCCGCGATCACTGTATCCGGCAGCCGCCCCTCGCCTTCCTGTTCCGCCAATTGCCAGCGCACTTCCTTGCCGATGATGCTCTGGAAATCCCGCACCATCGCCGGGTAGGGATGCGGCCCCGCCACCGTGCCGATGCAATAGAACGTATCCCGCACATTCGTCACCCAATCGCGCAGCGCATCGTTCATCGCATCCTTCAGCGTGCCCCGACCGCTTGTCACCGGCACCACTTCCGCCCCCAGAAGCCGCATGCGGAACACGTTCGGCGCCTGCCGCTCCACATCATGCGCGCCCATGTAGACCACGCATTTCAGCCCGAACTTCGCGCAGACCGTCGCCGTCGCTACCCCGTGCTGGCCCGCCCCCGTTTCTGCAATGATCCGCGTCTTGCCCATGCGCCGCGCGAGGATAATCTGCCCCAGCACATTGTTGATCTTGTGCGCACCCGTGTGGTTCAGCTCATCCCGCTTCATGTAGATTTTCGCACCACCCAGGTGCTTGGTCAGCCGTTCAGCGTAGTACAGCGGCGAAGGCCGCCCCACATAATGCTTCCACAGCCAGTCCATCTCTGCCCAGAACGAAGGATCCGTCTTGGCAAACTCATAGCGCTCCTCAAGATCAAGGATCAGCGGCATCAGCGTTTCCGAAACAAACCGCCCCCCGAACATGCCGAACC
This sequence comes from Pseudomonadota bacterium, assembly GCA_046049665.1. Classification (GTDB taxonomy): domain Bacteria; phylum Pseudomonadota; class Alphaproteobacteria; order Rhodobacterales; family Rhodobacteraceae; genus JAAFHS01. The sequence goes on from JBJOQW010000143.1 coordinate 5,491, forward strand.
GGCCCTGCTCATCTGGCCCCGTCATAAAGCTGTTGATCCCGTCTTCCGCCATTGCCCGTCTCCCCTTGATCATTGCGTGATCTAGCGCAGCCCTCGTCCAAAGAAAACACCTGCCTGCTGCGGGTTTTCTCTTTGCTCAAATACTCAACCTTCCTGCAGCCACCCAGCAGACCGGCAGCCCGCTTGCGCAGCGGCATCAGCGGCTAAGCCCGAAACGTCCGCGCCACCGTCAGGTACCCCAAGACACAGCCCAACACCCCGATCGCCAGCGGCAAATGAAAGGTGAACCCCGCCTGCAACAGCCCTGCTGCTGCAAGGCATGAAAGGCACGTGCCCATATCCCAGCCCCCTTCCGCCACAATGTGAAACCGCAGCGCGCAAGGCGATTGCCGCGCCAGCGTGTAGACCCGCGCATTGAACGCCGTGGCGTATAGCGGCCAGGCCAGGGCCGCCGCCACATTTGCCGCCAGCGCCCAGACCGGCACCGGATATCCCACCACCCGTGCCACCGCCGCCACGCCGATTGCCGCAAAGCCAATCCGCACCGCGCCCAGGCCCTTGCCCAGATCAATCGCCCGCCCCAGAAACAGCGCCGCCACTGCCCCTGCCAGCCCCGTCAGCGCCATTGCCCCGCCAAAGGCTGCAAAGCTGGACCCCAGCGTGATGAACAGCGCAATCAGCCAAGCAAAGTGGAAACACCCCGTCCGCAAGCCATCGGCAAACAGGATCGCCCGCGCCGCCCTCCGCGTCTCAACCGGCATCTCCGCCTCATCCGCCACCTGCGGATCAGGCCCCGCCAGCACCGGCAGCGTGGACGCCGCCATGGCCAGCCCTACCACGCCAAAGGCCACAATCGGGCTGAACATGGTCAGCAGCAGACCCGTCACCGCCGGTGCCGCAATCCCCATCATCATCCCGATCATCTCGACCGCACTGGTCTGCGCGCCCCGCAGATGGTTATCCCCCAGCATCGCCACATAAGAATGATAGGTCGTCCAATACAGGCTGCTGCTGAACGCCCACAGCGTCAGATAGCCCAACAACAGCGGCCCCGTTCCCGTGATCTGCGACAGGATCGGATAGGTCGCAGCCTCGGCCAGAATGGAAATCACCAGCGCCCGCCGCATCCCCACACGCCGCACCATCGGCAGCACCAACTGGCGAAAGATCATCCGGCTGCCAAACATCGCCGCAATCGCCAACAGCACCGCCGGTGCCGGAATGCCCGCCTTCAGCAGGTAAACAAACGCAAACGCCTCACCCCCGTACGAGGCAAAGGCCTGCAACCCCGCATGCATATAGATCAGGTTGACCGACCGGTTGACGAAATAGCCCATTGCTCAGGCCTGCGCCGCCTGCACAAAGGCCGCGATCCGCGCGTGGTCCTTCACACCCGGTGCGCTTTCCACGCCTGATGATACATCCACCTGCCGCGCGCCTGTCAGCCGCACGGCCTCGGCCACATTCGCAGGCGTCAGCCCCCCCGCCAGCATCCACGGCCGCAGCCATTTGCGCCCCACCAGCAACCGCCAGTCAAAGGCCAGCCCATTGCCCCCCGGCAGATCCGCGCCCTTTGCCGGCTTCGCGTCAATCAGCAGCTGATCCGCTGCAAGGCTCATCTCCATCAGCCCCGCCAGATCGCCTTCATCCGCCACGCCCACAGCCTTCATCACCGGCAGGCCGTACCGCTGACGCACCTCTGCAACCCGCGCCGGGCTTTCATGCCCGTGCAGTTGCAACATGTCCAAGGGCACGCCCTCCACGATGGCGTCCAGCGCCGCATCATCCGCATCCACCACCAGCGCCACTTTCGCAAGGCCCACCGGGGCTGCCAGCGCCAGCGCCTTTGCTTGCACAATGCTCAGATTGCGCGGTGATTTGGCAAAGAACACAAAGCCCGCATAGGCCGCCCCCGCAGCCGCCACAGCCGCCACGTCTGCCGCCGTGCGCAGCCCGCAAATCTTGACCCGGATATCTGGCATCAGCGTTTAGGTCCGTCCAGCAGCGCCAGAATATCATCGGGCTGTTCACCCTTGGCATCCCGCATCATCGCCAGTTCCCGCTCCAGCCGCGCCACCTCGCGCGATTTCACGCTTGCCGTCGTGCGGTGCCCGCTTTCGCGCCACCATTCCCACACGAAACCAATCAGCAGGCCCGCAATGATCCCGCCAAAGATCGGCAGGAACAGTGGCAATTCCATGCTGGTCGACAATCCCAGAAACGCCGACATGTCATCCGGCAACAGCCGCACCACAACCGGCGTGCGGTTCGCCAGCGCCACTGTCAGCAGCCCGATCCCGATGATCGCAATCACTATGTATCGAAACGCACGCAACATGGGCCAGCCACCGTTCATGGGAAGATCCATGCCAGTATCCGCCGTTCTGCCTGCCGCCGCAAGCAAGGATCAGTTGCTGTTCAGCCGGTCCCGCAAGGCCTTGCCGGTTTTGAAGAAGGGCACCTTCTTGTCATCCACCTGCACCGCTTCACCCGTCCGCGGGTTACGCCCCACACGGGCATCGCGCGATTTCACCGAAAACGCCCCAAAGCCCCGCAGTTCCACCCGGTCGCCCTTGGCAAGTGCATCAATGATCTCTTCGAATACCGTATTCACAATGCGCTCGACATGGCGCTGCGTCAGATGCGGGTTTTCATCCGCAATTTTCTGGATCAGTTCCGACCGGATCATCAAGGCCCCCCTATGGCTACCCCGCCCAACCGGGGACACCAAATTATTGTTCTGACGTTGACTATAGGCTCAATAAAAGCCGCCACACAAACGAAAACAAAGGAATACCACCCGAAAGCAAAAGGGCCCCGCCGTAAAGCGGGGCCCTTTCACGACGTTTTCACACCTATTCTTACTTGTCGCCGCCCTTCAGCGCTGCGCCAAGGATGTCGCCCAGCGATGCACCCGAATCGGATGAACCATACTGCTCGACTGCTTCCTTCTCTTCCGCGATCTCGCGTGCCTTGATCGACAGGCCCAGTTTGCGGGTTTTCGGATCAATGTTCGTCACGCGCACATCAATCTTGTCACCCACCTGGAACCGCTCTGGCCGCTGGTCGGCGCGGTCACGGCTCAGGTCGCTGCGGCGGATGAATGACTTCGCGCCATTGTATTCCACCTCGACGCCACCCTCTTCGATGGCGCTGATCGCCACCGTGATGATCGCACCGCGCTTGACGCCATCAACTGCATCGCTGAACGAATCCTCGCCCAGTGCTTTGATCGACAGGCTGATGCGTTCCTTTTCAACATCCACTTCGGTGACAGCGGCCGTAACCGTGTCGCCCTTGCGGTAGTTCTGGATCGCCTCTTCGCCGCGCTGATCCCAGCTGATGTCCGACAGGTGCACCATGCCGTCGATATCGTTATCAAGGCCCACGAACAGACCGAATTCGGTGATGTTCTTGACTTCGCCTTCGATGCTCGACCCAACCGGGTGCGTTTCTGCAAACACTTCCCATGGGTTGCGCTGCGTCTGCTTCAGGCCAAGGCTGACAC
>JBJOQW010000144.1:0-17798 GCA_046049665.1 Pseudomonadota bacterium
ATCGAGAAGGCGGCGACGGCGGCGGGCATCCAGGGGATGTATCTCTGTTCGCTGTCCTGCCGGTCGATCATCTACAAGGGCATGATGCTGGCCGAGCAGGTCGCCGTGTTCTACCCCGACCTGATGGACGAGCGGTTCGAGAGCGCCTTTGCGATCTATCACCAGCGCTATTCCACCAACACCTTTCCGCAGTGGTGGCTGGCCCAGCCCTTCCGGATGCTGGCGCATAACGGCGAGATCAACACGCTGAAGGGCAACGTCAACTGGATGCGCAGCCATGAAATTCGCATGGCATCCAACAACTTTGGCGATGCGGCCGAGGATATCAAGCCGATCATCCCGTCGGGGACTTCGGACAGCGGCGCGCTGGACGCTGTGTTCGAAGTGATGGTGCGTTCGGGGCGCTCGGCCCCGATGGCCAAGACGATGCTGGTGCCGGAAGCGTGGAGCAAGGCGACGACGGACATGCCGCAGGCCTGGGCGGACATGTACGCCTATTGCAACGCGGTGATGGAGCCGTGGGACGGGCCGGCAGCACTGGCCATGACGGATGGGCGCTGGGTTTGCGGGGGCTTGGACCGGAACGGTCTGCGCCCGATGCGTTATGTGGTGACGGGCGACGGGCTGCTGATTGCGGGGTCGGAAGCGGGCATGGTGCCGGTGGATGAAACGACCGTTCGGGAAAAGGGCGCGTTGGGGCCGGGGCAGATGATCGCGGTCGATATGGCCGAGGGCAAGCTTTACCATGACGCGGCGATGAAGGACAAACTGGCGGCGAGCCAGCCCTACAGCGAATGGATCGAAAAGGTTATCGATCTGAATTCATTGCTGAAAGAGGTGCCGGAGGCGCCACTGTTCACAGGGGCCGAACTGCGCAAGCGGCAGATTGCGGCGGGCTACACGGTGGAGGAGCTGGAGCAGGTTCTGGCGCCGATGGCGGAGGACGGCAAGGAAATGGTGGCGTCGATGGGCGATGATACGCCCGCGGCGGTGCTGTCATCGGTCTACCGTCCGCTGAGCCATTTCTTCCGGCAGAACTTCAGCCAGGTGACAAACCCGCCGATTGACAGCCTTCGCGAAGGCCGGGTGATGAGCCTGAAGACGCGGTTTGGCAACCTGAAGAACGTGCTGGATGAAAGCAGCGCCCAGACAGAAATCCTTGTGCTGGAAAGCCCGTTCATTGCGAACGCGGAATTCAACGTGATGGTTGAAAAGTTTGGGCCGCAGGTGGCGTTCATCGACTGCACCTTTGCGGTGGGCGCGGGGCTGGATGACCTGCGGCAGGGGTTGGAGCGTATTCGGGCCGAAGCGGAAGATGCGGTACGGTCGGGTGCGGGGCATCTGGTGCTGACGGATCAGTATCAAGGGCCGGATGCGGTGCCGATGCCGATGATCCTTGCCACCAGTGCGGTACACAGCTGGCTGACGCGCAAGGGGCTGCGGACGTTCTGTTCTGTGAACGTGCGTTCGGCAGAATGTATCGACCCGCATTACTTTGCGGTGCTGATCGGCTGCGGGGCGACCACGGTGAACGCCTATCTGGCGCAGGACAGCATTGCTGACCGCATTTCGCGGGGGCTGATTGATGGGAACCTGACGGATGCGACGCGGCGGTACCGCGATGCGATTGACGCAGGTTTGCTGAAGATCATGTCGAAGATGGGGATTTCGGTTGTGTCGTCGTATCGGGGTGGTCTGAACTTTGAAGCGGTGGGTCTGAGCCGTGCGATGGTGGCGGAGTATTTCCCGGGCATGCAAAGCCGGATTTCGGGGATTGGTCTGACAGGCATCGAGCAAAAGCTGGAGGAAGTGCACGCCAAGGGCTGGCTGGGCGGGGCGGATGTGCTGCCGATTGGCGGGTTCTACAAGGCGCGGCGTTCGGGTGAAAAGCACGCATGGGAAGCGCAGACGATGCACATGCTGCAGGCGGCCTGCGACCGGGCGAGTTTTGACCTGTGGAAGACCTATTCGGCAGCAATGCGGGCAAACCCGCCGATCCACATCAGGGATCTGCTGGATATCAAGACCTTGGGCAAGCCGGTGCCGATTGAAGAGGTGGAGAGCATTACCTCGATCCGCAAACGGTTTGTGACGCCGGGCATGAGCCTTGGGGCCTTGGGGCCAGAGGCGCACAAGACGCTGAACGTGGCGATGAACCGGATCGGGGCGAAGTCTGACAGCGGCGAGGGCGGCGAGGACCCGGCGCACTTTGTGCCGGAACCGAACGGGGATAACCCGAGTGCCAAGATCAAGCAGGTGGCATCGGGGCGCTTTGGCGTGACGGCGGAATACCTGAACGCCTGTGAGGAATTGGAAATCAAGGTGGCGCAGGGGGCCAAGCCCGGCGAAGGCGGGCAGTTGCCGGGGATGAAGGTGACCGAGCTGATCGCGCGGTTGCGGCATTCAACCAAGGGCGTGACGCTGATTTCACCACCGCCGCACCATGATATCTATTCGATCGAAGACCTCGCGCAGCTGATCTATGACCTGAAGCAGATCAACCCGCGCGCCAAGGTAACGGTGAAGCTGGTAAGTCAGTCGGGCGTGGGCACGATTGCGGCGGGTGTGGCCAAGGCCAAGGCGGATATCATTCTGGTGTCAGGTCATAACGGCGGGACAGGGGCATCACCGGGCACGTCGATCAAGTACGCAGGCCTGCCATGGGAAATGGGCCTGACGGAAGCGCATCAGGTGCTGGCGATGAACAACCTGCGCGAGCGGGTGACGCTGCGCACGGATGGCGGGCTGCGCACGGGGCGCGATGTGGTGATGGCGGCGATGATGGGGGCCGAGGAATATGGCATCGGCACGGCGGCGCTGATTGCGATGGGCTGTATCATGGTGCGGCAGTGCCAATCAAACACCTGCCCGGTCGGCGTGTGCACGCAGAACCCGGACTTGCGGGCGAAATTTACTGGCACGGCGGACAAGGTGGTGAACCTGATCACCTTCTACGCGCAGGAAGTGCGGGAAATTCTGGCCAGCATCGGCGCGCGGTCGATGGATGAAATCATCGGACGGGCGGATTTGCTGACGCAGGTCAGCCGGGGTGCGGCGCATCTGGATGATCTGGACCTGAACCCATTGCTGATTACCGTCGATGGGGCGCAGAAGATCACCTATGACCGCAGCAAGCCGCGCAATGCGGTGCCGGATACGCTGGATGCGGAAATCGTCAAGGACGGCGCGCGCTTCTTTGAAGAAGGCGAAAAGATGCAGCTGTCCTATGCGGTGCGCAACACGCACCGCACGATCGGCACGCGGGCAAGCAGCCATATCGTGAAGCGGTTTGGCATGCGCAATTCGCTGCAGCCGGATCATCTGACGGTCAAGCTGACAGGCAATGCAGGGCAATCCTTGGGTGCCTTTGCGGTGCGGGGGCTGAAGCTTGAGGTGATGGGCGATGCCAACGATTACGTGGGCAAGGGCCTGTCGGGTGGGCTGATCGTGGTGCGGCCGCAAATGGCCTCACCTCTGACGGCAGCTGAGAACACCATCATCGGCAACACGGTGCTGTATGGTGCCACGGGCGGGCAGCTGTTCGCGGCAGGGCGGGCGGGTGAACGCTTTGCCGTGCGCAACAGCGGCGCGCAGGTGGTGGTTGAGGGCTGCGGGTCAAACGGCTGTGAATACATGACGGGCGGCGTGGCGGTGATCCTTGGGCGGATCGGGGCCAACTTTGGCGCGGGGATGACGGGGGGCATGGCCTATCTGTATGATCCGAACGGGGTGGCCGAGGATTTCATCAACGGTGAAAGCCTTGTGATGTGTGCCGTGACGCATCCGCATTGGGAAGCGCAGTTGCGTGGGCTGATTGAGGCGCATCAGGCGGAAACGGGCAGTGTGAAAGCGGCGCGGATTCTGGACAATTGGGCAGCAGAGCGGGCGAATTTCCTGCAGGTTTGCCCGAAGGAAATGCTGGTGCACCTGCCCCATCCGCTGAGTGATGAGGCCGCGCGCGTGCCGGCAGAATGATGACGCGGGCGCGATCCGGGCAGCCGGGTCGCGCCAAGGCTTGACGCCCGCGCGGCGCTGCGCATAACCCATGCGGATGGCCGAAGCAGACAGCACCAAAACCTCCACGCCGCGAAAGCGGCGCAAACCTGCGCCCAAGCGCGGGCGCATCCGGCGTGGGCTGATCTGGGTTGCGCGGGGGATTGGCGGGGTTGTGGCGCTGTTCTTGCTGCTGATCCTGCTGTTCAGTTTCATCAACCCGCCGACGAACCTGTATCAGATGTCTGAGTCCCGCCGTCTGGGGGGGATAGAACGCGACTGGGTGGATTGGGATGCAATTGCGCCGGTGATGGCGCAGTCGGCGGTGGCGGCAGAGGATGCGAATTTCTGCCTGCATTTCGGCTTTGACATGGCAGCTATCCGCGATGCGATCGAGGCGGGCAGCAACCGCGGGGCAAGCACGATCAGCCAGCAGGTGGTCAAGAACGTGTTCCTGTGGCAGGGCCGGTCCTGGCTGCGCAAGGCAATGGAGGCGGCCCTGACGCCAGTGGTGGAACTGGTCTGGTCAAAAAGCCGCGTGCTGGAAGTGTATCTGAACGTGGCCGAATTTGATGAGGGCGTGTTCGGCGTGCAGGCGGCGGCGCAGCATTACTTTGGCGTGGATGCGCGTGATCTGACACCAACGCAGGCAGCGCGGCTTGCGGCGGTGTTGCCAGACCCGAAAGGGCGGGATGCGGCCAACCCGGGACCACAGACGCGCAGGCGGACGGGCCAGATCATCAGCGGTGCGGAAACCATAGCGGCGGATGGCCGGGCGGCGTGTTTTCAGTGAGCCATGCCTTGAATTTGGCGCGTGGCGGGGGCAAGGAAGAAGCGTGATATTGCGAGGCACCCCATGATCCGGCTTTACCATTTTCCCCTGTCGCCATTCTGCCGCAAGGTGCGGCTGGTGCTGGCTGAAAAGAAGCTGGAAGTGGAGCTGGTGGAAGAGCGCTATTGGGAGCCGTCAGCGGAATTCATGCGGCGCAATCCGGCGGGCAAGGTGCCGGTCTTGAAGATTGACGCGCGGATGCTGAGCGAAAGTCAGGCGATTTGCGAATATCTGGATGAAAGCGTGCCGCAGCCACCGTTGATGCCGCGTGATGTGGATGGGCGGTACGAGGTGCGGCGCCTGTGTGCGTGGTTTGATGACAAGTTCCAGTCGGAAGTGACATCAAAGCTGCTGCATGAGCGGGTGAACAAGAAGGTGATGGGGCAGGGCTACCCGGACAGCAAGAACGTGAAGGCGGGCAGTCAGCGGATCAAGGGGCATCTGGATTATCTGTCGCAGTTGCTGGACGAGCGGCGCTGGCTGGCGGGTGATGTGATGACGCTGGCAGACCTGACAGCGGCGGCGCATCTGTCTTGTCTTGATTACATCAGTGATGTGGATTGGCACCGGTCGGCGGTGGTGAAGGACTGGTATGCCAAGATCAAATCACGGCCGAGTTTCCGGTCACTGCTTGCGGATCAGATATCGGGGTTCCCACCGGCGGCGCATTATGCGGACCTTGATTTCTGAAACGATTTTTCTACGAAAAATCAGGGGGCTTTCAGCCCCCTCGGCGCAAGGTGCGCCTCACCCCCTGAGGATATTTGGGCCAATGTGAAAGGGCAAAGTGGGCGCTGATCTGAAAGAGCGGCTGGCGGCGCGGGCGCGGGCGGAGGGCTTTGCGGGCATGGGGGTATGCGCGCCGGATGCGGTGCCAGAGGGGGCGGCGCGGTTGGCGGCGTTTCTGGCGGCCGGGCATCATGGGCAGATGGGCTGGATGGAAAACCGGGCGGAATGGCGGGGGTCTGCGGCAGCGCTGTGGCCTGAGGCACGGTCAGTGGTGATGCTGGCAGAGGTGTATACGCCAGAGGCAGACCCGTTGGCCGTGCTGGAGATGCGCGACCGGGGGGCGGTGAGCGTTTATGCACAGGGGAAGGATTATCATGATCTGGTCAAGCGGCGGCTGAAGCGGCTGGGGGGCTGGTTCGTGGGGGCGACGGGGGCCGAGATCAAGGTGTTCGTGGACACGGCACCGGTGATGGAAAAGCCCTTGGCGCAGGCGGCGGGGCTGGGCTGGCAAGGCAAGCATACGAACCTTCTCAGCCGCGATCTGGGCAACTGGTTTTTCCTTGGGGCAATCTTCACGACGCTGGATTTGCCGAAGGATGTGGCGGAGGTCAGCCATTGCGGGTCTTGCAGGGCCTGCCTTGATATCTGCCCGACACAGGCCTTTCCGGCACCCTACCAGTTGGATGCGCGGCGGTGCATTTCCTATCTGACGATCGAGCACAAGGGGCCGGTGGACGAAGGTTTGCGCGCGGCTATGGGCAACCGGATTTACGGCTGTGATGATTGTCTGGCGGTTTGCCCGTGGAACAAGTTTGCGGCCATGGCCAGCGAGATGGGTTATCAGCCGCGGGTGGGGGCGCCAGAGCTTGTGGAACTGGCTGGTTTGAATGATGCGGGGTTCCGGACGCGGTTTGCGGGCAGTCCGATCAAGCGGATTGGACGCGACAGGTTTGTGCGCAACGTGCTGTATGCGATTGGCAATTCGGGGATGGCGGCATTGGCCCCTGCGGCGCAGGCGTTGTGGGATGATCCGGATGCGGCAGTGGCTGATGCGGCGCGCTGGGCTGTTGGGCGGCTGTTGTCAGGGGGTCAGCAGGCGGTCGCGCAGGGTGGCGACGCTGGCGGTCAGGTCTGAAAGATCTGTGGCGGCAAGGCCGGTGGCGGCCATGATGCAGGCGGGAATATCGCCTGCCTGTGCCTGCAAGGCGCGGCCGTGATCCGTCAGACAGACATGCACCTGCCGTTCATCGGCGCCGTTGCGTTTGCGCTGCACAAGGCCCGCCGTCTCGAGCCGTTTCAGCAGGGGGGTCATGGTGTTTGATTCAAGGTGAAGCTGGCGGCCAAGGGCGCCGACGGTCTGGCCATCTTGTGACCAGAGCAGGACAAGGGTGATGAACTGCGGGTAGGTCAGGCCCAGGGGATCAAGCAGGCGCTTGTAAAGCGCGGTCATGGCAAGGTTGGCGGAATACAGCGCAAAGCAGATGTGATGCGTCAGGGGAGGGGTCGGGGGCATGTGTGACCTGCGGGCGAATCGGTTGCAACCAGTGTAGGGGATGATATATCGTGTACGATTAAATCGCAAACGATGGAGAATGTCATGGCAGTTGATGCAAAGTACTGGACCGAAGCCAAGGCAACGGGCGGTGGGCGCAATGGGGTGGCTGGGCTGGTCAATGGCCAGCTGACGGTGACCATGACCAGCCCGAAGGAACTGGGCGGGTCAGGTCTGGGCCATAACCCGGAAGAATTGTTCGCGGTGGGCTATGCGGCCTGTTTTCTGGGGGCGATGCGCTTTGCGGCGGGGGCTGAAAAGCTGGGCGCGGTGCCGGACACGGCAACGGTGAATGCGCATGTGGGCATTGGCGGGCGGAGTGACGGTGGCTTTGGCCTGAAGGTGAAACTTGTGGTCAGCCTGCCGGGGCTGGAGCGCAGCGTGGCGGAAAAGATCGTGGAGCGTGGGCATTTCATCTGCCCTTACAGCCACGCGACCAAGGGCAATATCGAGGTTGTGACAGAGGTCGTCTGACCTCTGCCCCACGTCCGCGGCATGGTTGCGTTGATGCAGGCCAAGATGGCGGGCATTTGAACTCGACCTGCTGATGTGATGCACGGCCGTTGCAGGCGCTTTCTGGCAAAGCGCCTGCAACCGTTATTTGACGATCAGGTTGCGCGGCTTGAAGCTTTGGCCCTCGATGGCCATCGTCGGGAAGCCTGCAAGTTCAATGCTGCCGCGCCCCATGGGTGAGGGGTTGCTGATGCGGATCATCGAGTCCGAATTTCGCGCTGCGACATAGGCCGCCGAGATCACCACGGCATGCAGACCGCCACTGGCGCGCACGCCCACCAGAATGGCAGGACCGGCCCGCAGCAGGCCAAGCATGCCTTCAACACTATTGGGGATGCTGGGCGAAAGCCGCATCTGGTTTTCGCGGGCGTAGTTTTCAATGTTGGGCACGTCAGAGTGCATGCCACCGGGCGCACGGCCACCGGGGTAAGAGGCGTTGATCGGATCAAAACGCACGCCGGTTGGAACGGTGCTGGCCATTCTGCCGGTGGCAAGGCCCGCGCAGACGACCCAGCAGCTCATCGCGGTGTTCTGGCCAAGCTGCGGAACCGGCCAGGCCACATCGCCGCGCAAGCCTAGCGCGCGCCATGTGGTGGGCCCGGCAACGGCGTCAACCGTCAGCCGCCCCGCCGGGCCGCTGTAGGCCGTTTGAAACCGGCGCAGCATGGCTTCGGTCTGGGGCCCAAAAATACCATCTTCGCTGATGTTGGGCACGTTGTTATCAGTTTCGAAATAGACGTTCAGCAGACGCTGCAGCAAAAGCACTTCATGGGCACGGCTGCCAAGGCGCAATGTGATCATTGGAATACTCCCGTGATATCGGTTGTGGCGAACGGTGACGTCGGAAAAATCGGTCGTGCAAAGGTGATAAGTCAATAATCTATCATAGGCGGCCACCAGAGCAACAGGAATGTCACGCCTGGGCTGGCGGTTGCGGTGGCGGTGGCACTGGCCGGATCGGTGTGCATGGCCTTGGCGCGAATTGGCCGGTCATGCCGCGGTGCGGCGTTACAACCTGTGCGGGATGTGGCAGGATGCGGCCATTGTCACTTTTTGGGGGATGCGCCATGAAACACCTTACTGACAATCGCACACTGCCAAATGCAAGCAAACTGCAGCAATTCCTGCGCATTGAGCGGCAGGCACAGGACGCGCTTTTGCGCGCCAAGCTGCGCCATCCGGAAAAGCGCACATATGGCAATACGCGCGTTGTGGCGTTTTGCAGGATAGAGCGCGGCCAGACGGCCTGACATGCAAAAGGGCGCGCTGGCAGCGCGCCCTTTGTTATATGCGGGGTGTCAGGCGCGGACGAGCTTTTCGTACTCCATTGACACGCGCTTGGTCAGATCGCCGACTTCAAAGTTGTAATCGCCGATCTGGCCCACGGGCGTGACTTCGGCTGCAGTGCCGGTCAGCCAGCACTGTTCGAACCCTTCCAGTTCTTCCGGCATGATATGGCGTTCATGCACCTTGATCTGCATGTCGCGCAGCATGCCGATCACGGTCTGGCGCGTAATGCCGTTCAGGAAGGCATCGGCCTTGGGCGTATGCACTTCGCCATCCTTGACGAAAAAGATGTTGGCCCCCGTCGCCTCGGCCACATAGCCGCGATAATCAAACATCATGGCGTCAGAGCAGCCCTTGGCCTCGGCCGCGTGCTTGGACATGGTGCAGATCATGTAAAGGCCCGCCGCCTTGGCGGCATGGGGGATGGTTTCGGGCGATGGGCGCTTCCATTTCGCAATGTCGAGTTTCGCGCCTTTGAATTTGGCGTCGCCATAGTAGTTGCCCCATGTCCAGCAGGCCACGGCCATGCGGATGGGGTTCTTGTTGGCGGCCACACCCATCATCTCACCTGCGCCACGCCATGCGATGGCACGCACATAGGCATCGGTCAGGTTGTTGGCCTTCAGCGTGGCCTCTTTCGCGGCGTTGATTTCCTCAACGCTGTAAGGCAGCGGCATGTCCAGCAGTTCACCCGACATGCGCAGACGTTCCGAATGTTCGGTCGACTTGAAGATCTTGCCGTTATAGCAACGCTCGCCCTCAAAGACGGAGGACGCATAGTGCATGGCATGGGTCAGAATATGCACGTTGGCGGAACGCCAATCCACCAGCTTGCCATCCATCCAGATGAAGCCATCACGATCGTCATATCCTGCCATCTTCGCCTCCCGCGATTTGCATATGTTGCGCTGATAGGTCCGGTTCGGACATAATGTTGCGCAAAATCAGGAATCAGGTAGCAGTCAGCGCTTGGAAAGTCAACAATGCTGACATAAAATCAGCGCGTGATCAGAAAAAGTGGGAACCGGATTTTCGCCCGGATCGCGCGCATCTGAAGAGTGCTGGAGGTGGCGATGGCAGAGACCGGACGCGGCGGCGAAAGCCTGTTGTTCCTGACGGATGAACAGGTGCGCAAAGGCATAGAGGCGATGTTCTTTGCCTACCGGGGGTTTACGGCAGACCCGGACCGGATTCTGGAAGGGATGGATTACGGCCGCGCGCATCACCGGGCGATCCACTTCATCGGGCGGGGGCCGGGGGGCACGGTGAACACGCTGCTGTCGATCCTGGGGGTGACAAAGCAAAGCCTGAACCGCATTTTGCGGACCTTGATGGAGGACGGGCTGGTGGAAGCGCGCATTGGGCGCGAAGACCGGCGCGAGCGGCATCTGTATCTGACGGAAAAGGGCAAGGAGTTGGAGCGGCAACTGTCCGAGGCGCAGCGGGCGCGGATGCGCAGCGCATACCGGGCGGCGGGGCCACAGGCGGTGGCAGGCTTTCGGCAGGTGCTTGAAGCAATGATGGACCCAGAGATGCGCCGCCACTATGCTGCGCTGAAAGAGGGGGGACCATGATCGAAGCGCAACCGCACCTTTTGGTGGTCGATGATGATGAACGCATCCGGGTTCTGCTACAGAAGTTCCTGATCCGTAACGGTTTTCTGGTAACGGGCGCGCGGGATGCAGCGCATGCGCGGCGGCTGCTGGCGGGTCTGGATTTTGACATGATCGTGCTGGATGTGATGATGCCGGGCGATGATGGCGTGTCACTTACGCGTGAACTGCGCGCCAAGATGGCGGTGCCGATCCTGCTGTTGACGGCAAAGGGTGAGGCGGCAAACCGGATTGAAGGGTTTGAGGCAGGGGCAGATGACTATCTGGTCAAGCCGTTTGAACCCAAGGAATTGCTGCTGCGGATCAACGCGATTTTGCGCCGCGTGCCAGTGGTGAAACCGGAGGCGGGGCCGAAACTGCTGCACATGGGGCCGGTGCGCTATGACCTTGACCGCGGAGAGCTGTGGCGGGGGGCAGAGCTTGTGCGCCTGACGGCGACGGAGGCGGCGCTGATGCGGATTTTCGCGGCCAATCCGGGGGCACCTGTCAGCCGGGACAAGCTGGTGGGGGATGAGCCGCGCGATGAAGCGGGGGCGCAGGAACGGGCGGTCGATGTGCAGATCACACGGCTGCGGCGCAAGATCGAGGCTGACCCGAAGCAGCCAAGGTATCTGCAAACGGTGCGGGGCGAAGGCTATATGCTGGCGCCGGATTGAGGCGATGCCGCCGGATGGTGGCCCAAAAATCTTGTGAAGATTTTTGCAAAGAGTTTTCTGAAAACTCTTTGGTCTTGTGCTTGCCGCTGTGGGTTTTGTCTGCGGGGGCGGATGAGTATTTTTGCAAAGAGAAAACCATGGGGAGTGGCAGGTGACACTGGTTTTTCTTGATGAGGCCTTTGCCGGGCATGTCACACCACCCGGCCACCCGGAGCAGGTGGCGCGGCTGGAGGCGGTGGCGGCTGGGTTGGCAGGGCTGGACGTGGAGCGGCGCACCTGCCCTTTGGCTGATGATGCGGATATTCTGCGCTGTCATCCGGCGGGGTATCTGGCGCGGGTGCGGGGGGCCTCGCCTGACAGTGGCTGGGTGCAGCTGGATGGGGATACATTCCTGTCGCCGGGGTCAGTTGAGGCGGCCTTGCGGGCGGTTGGCGGGGCCTGTGCGGCGGTGGATGCGGTGATCGGCGCCCAATCTTCGAACAGTCGGGCGTTTGTGGCGGCGCGGCCTCCGGGGCACCATGCGGAAACGGCGACGGCGATGGGGTTTTGCATATTCGGCACGGTGGCGATTGCGGCGAAACATGCGTTGGCCATGGGTCTTGAACGTGTGGCGATTGTGGATTTCGATGTGCACCACGGCAATGGCACGCAGGATTTGCTGTGGGATGAGCCGGGAGTGCGGTTTTTCAGCAGCCACCAGATGCCGCTTTATCCGGGATCAGGGGCTGCGCATGAGGTGGGCGCGCATGGGCAGATCGTGAACCTGCCATTGCGGGCCAGATCAGGCGGGGCAGAGATGCGGGCGGTCTATGAGGCCCGCGTGTTTCCGGCGCTGGAAGCGTATTCTCCGCAACTTCTGCTGATTTCGGCGGGGTTTGATGCACATAAGGATGATCCACTGGCAGGGCTGGAATGGCGGGCAAGCGACTATGGCTGGCTGACGCGGGCCTTGTGCCGTGTGGCAGGCTCGCGGGTGGTATCCTGTCTGGAAGGTGGTTATGATCTGGCGGCATTGCAGGATTGTGTGGCCGAACACGTGCGCGCCTTGGGGGAAGTATGAGCGAAATTGCCGTTGGTGAGATGACGTTTGAACAGGCGATGATGGCGCTGGAGCAGGTGGTCAGTGCCCTGGAAAAGGGTGAGGTGCCGCTGGACCAGTCCATCGCGCTGTATCAGCGCGGGGCGGATTTGCGGGCGCATTGTGCGGCCAAGCTGCGCGAGGCAGAGGAAAAGGTGGAACTGATCCGCGTGGCCGAGGGGCGTGCGGTGGGCACGACGCCTGTGGAGGGGATGTGACGTTTCAGGCGGCGCTTGCGGCGGATGCGATGGCTGTGCAGGTGCGGCTGGATGCGGCATTGGCAGGAATGGCAGATGTGCCGGTGGTGCAGGCGATGCGCTATGCCGTGCAGGGGGGCAAGCGGCTGCGCGGCTTTCTGGTAATGGAGAGCGCGCGCTTGCATGATGCGCTGGGCGGGGTGCATGCGGCGGCGGCGATCGAGGCGATGCATGCCTATTCGCTGATCCATGACGATCTGCCCTGCATGGATGATGATGCGCTGCGGCGCGGCCTGCCCACGGTGCATGTGAAATGGGACGAGGTGACAGCGGTGCTGGCGGGCGATGCCTTGCAGACGCTGGCGTTTGAAATGCTGTGCGATCCCGCACTTGGCAACCGTGTGGCGCTGATTGCGGGGCTGGCGCGCGCCTCGGGTGCGGCGGGCATGGTGCTGGGGCAGGCCCTGGATATTGCGGCGGAAACGGCCACATCACCGCTGACGCTGGGCCAGATCACCGAATTGCAGGCGGGCAAGACGGGGGCGCTGATCAGCTGGTCGGCCACGGCGGGCGCGGTGATGGCCGGGGCGGATACGGCACCGCTGGCGGCCTATGCAGGGGCCCTGGGCCTTGCGTTTCAGATAGCCGATGATGTGCTGGATCAGGTGGGTGATGCGGCTATGGCGGGCAAGGCCTTGCGAAAGGATGCGGCAGCGGGCAAGGCGACGTTTGTTTCGCTGCTGGGGCTTGATGGCGCGCGGGAGCGGGCCAGATCACTGATGGAAGAGGCCTGTGATGCGCTGGCCCCCTATGGCGCAAAAGCCGATTTGTTGAGAGAGGCCGCGCGGTTCACCATCGCCCGGGATAAATAGCATGACCCAACCCGTTACCCCCCTGCTGGACCGTGTGCATGTGCCTGCGGACATGAAAACGCTGTCGGACGCGCAATTGCGCCAGTTGGCCGATGAGGTGCGGGCCGAGACGATTTCAGCCGTGTCAGAGACGGGCGGGCATCTGGGTGCGGGCCTTGGCGTAGTAGAACTGACGGTGGCGCTGCATGCGGTGTTTGCGGCACCCGTCGACAAGATCATCTGGGATGTCAGCCATCAGTGCTATCCGCATAAAATCCTGACCGGGCGGCGTGACCGTATTCGTACCTTGCGGATGGAGGGGGGTCTGTCGGGGTTCACCAAGCGCTCTGAGTCCCCCTTTGACCCTTTCGGGGCGGCGCACAGCTCCACCTCCATCAGCGCGGCCCTGGGCTTTGCCTGCGCGCGCGATCTGGGGGGCGATCCGGGCGATGCGATTGCAGTGATCGGCGATGGCGCGATGTCGGCGGGCATGGCGTTCGAAGCGATGAACAACGCAGGCCATCTGAAAAAGCGCCTGATCGTGGTGCTGAATGACAATGAGATGAGCATTGCACCACCCGTGGGGGCGCTGTCGTCTTACCTTACACGCCTTTACGCGGGCGGACCGTTTCAGGAGTTGAAGGCGGCGGCCAAGGGGGCGGTTTCACTGTTGCCAGAGCCGTTTCAGGAAGGCGCGCGGCGGGCCAAGGAAATGCTCAAGGGCATGACGGTGGGCGGCACATTGTTCGAGGAGTTGGGCTTTTCCTACATCGGCCCGATTGACGGGCATGATCTGGATCAGTTGTTGCCGGTGCTGCGCACGGTCAAGGCGCGGGCCTCGGGGCCGATGCTGATTCATGTGATAACCAAAAAGGGCAAGGGCTATGCGCCGGCCGAGGCGGCGGCAGACAAGGGCCATGCGACGGCCAAGTTTGATGTGCTGACGGGGGCGCAAGCAAAGGCCAAGTCAAACGCGCCGAGTTACACGAAGGTCTTTGCGCAAAGCCTTGTGCGCGAGGCGGAAGCGGATGCGAAGATCGTGGCCATCACGGCGGCAATGCCGGATGGCACGGGGCTGAACCTGTTTGCGGAACGGTTCCCGCAGCGGTGCTTTGACGTGGGGATTGCCGAACAGCACGCGGTGACCTTTGCGGCGGGGCTTGCGGCGGGCGGGATGAAGCCCTTCTGCGCGCTGTATTCGACATTCCTGCAGCGCGGCTATGATCAGGTGGTGCATGACGTGTGCATTCAGCGCCTGCCGGTGCGCTTTGCCATTGATCGTGCGGGGCTGGTGGGGGCCGATGGGGCCACGCATGCGGGGGCGTTTGATGTGGCGTTTCTGGCGAACCTGCCGGGGATCGTGGTGATGGCCGCGGCGGATGAGGCGGAACTCGTGCATATGGTGGCCACGGCTGCGGCGCATGATGCGGGGCCGATTGCGTTTCGCTTTCCGCGTGGTGATGGCACGGGGGTGGATATGCCCGCACGCGGTGTGCCGCTGGAGATTGGTAAGGGCCGTGTGGTGCGGCAGGGGGCCCGTGTGGCGATCCTGTCTTTCGGCACGCGGCTGGGTGAGGTGATGGTGGCGGCCGAGGCGCTGGCGGCGCGGGGGCTGGCACCGACGGTGGCAGATGCGCGGTTTGCCAAGCCATTGGACCGGGAGTTGATCCTGCAACTGGCGCGGGATCACGAGGCGCTGATCACGATCGAGGAAGGGGCTGTGGGCGGCTTTGGGTCGCACGTGGCGCAACTGTTGGCGGATGAGGGCGTGTTCGACCGCGGCCTGAAATTCCGCAGCATGGTGCTGCCGGATGTGTTCATTGATCAGGCATCGCCCGAGGCGATGTACCGGGTGGCAGGCCTCGATGCTGCGCAGATCGAGGCAAAGGTTCTGGGCGTGCTGGGCGTGGCGGTGGTGGGGCTGCGCGCGTGACGCGCCACGAATTTTCGTCGAAAATTCGTGTGTCGATACGCTAAGAAAACACGAATTTTCGACGAAAATTCGTGGCCCTTATTCCCCCAGTGTCCGCAGCACGTCTTGCAGCACCTGTTCGTTGATTTCGGCCTCAGTCATGCCTTCGGTAATCACCGGCCCCGTGTTCGCCCCCGGTTGGAACACCACGCCCGTGGGTTCCGGCAGGGACATGGGCAAGGGCTTGACCGGCACGCCCTCGTTCACCCGCACCATCACCTCGTGCCAGATTTCCGCAGGCAGCCCGCCCCCCGTGACACCCGTCAAGGGCCGGTTGTCATCATAGCCCATCCAGACGCCCACCACATAATCTGCCGTAAAGCCCACAAACCACGCATCCCGCGCGCTATTTGTCGTGCCTGTCTTGCCCGCCACTTCCCTGTCGTCCAGCCGCGCCCGCCCGCCCGTGCCTTCGGTGATCACCGCTGCCATCATATAGGTCAGCGCCTCGGCGGCCTGCTGGCTGATCACCCGTTCGCGGATGCCCCCTGTAGCCCCGAACAGCGCCTCGTCATCGCCCTTGATCCGCAACTCCAGAAGGCCATAGGGCGTTACAGCTGACCCTCCGTTCAGGATGCCCGCATAGGCCCCCGTCATTTCGATCAGCGTCGATTCCGACGCCCCAAGCGCCAAGGCTGGCCCTGCCGCCAGATCGCTTTTGATCCCGAACTGTTCGGCCACGGACCGCACGATATCGCGCCCCACCGCTTCCGAAAGACGCACTGCCGGAATGTTCCGGCTTTCCGCCAGCGCCTGCAGCAGTGTGACCTGCCCCTTGAATTCGCGGTCATAGTTATCAGGGCACCAGTCGCCCGACCCCGGCGTGAACACGCACATCGGGCTGTCATCCACATAATCCAGCGGGTTATAACCCAGATCCAGTGCCGCCGCATAAACGAACGGCTTGAACGAAGACCCCGTCTGCCGCAGCGCCTGTGTCGCCCGGTTGAAACTGCCCGCCGCTTCGGTATTGCGCCCGCCCACCATGGCGCGCACCGCCCCGTCAGCCGACATCACCACAATCGCCGCCTGCGCCGTAGACCCTTCGCGCACCTTGTTTTCAAACACCCAGGCCAGCGCTTCCTCGGCCGCACCTTGCACGCGCGGGTCCAGCGTTGTGCGCATCACCACATCTTCCGTCGTCTCACCTGCCAGAAAATCAGGCGTGGTTTCCATCACCCAATCGGCAAAGAACCCGCCTGATTGCGTCACCGCCCGTGATGACAGGCTGGCCGGGTTGGTCCGCGCCTCTTCCGCCTCGGCTGCCGTCAGATAGCCCTGATCCTCCATCAGCCCCACAATCACGCGCGCCCGGTCCTGTGCGCGTTGCAGATTATTGGTGGGCGCAAAGCGTGACGGCGCTTTCAGCAGGCCCGCCAGCATGGCGGCTTCGGCCGGCGTGACCTCTTTGGCGGTCTTGCCGAAATACCGCTCCGACGCCGCTTCAAACCCCCGCGCACCAGCCCCCAGATAGGCGCGGTTGAAGTAGATCGTCAGGATTTCTTCCTTAGTGTATTTGAACTCCATCGCTATCGCGTAGGGAATCTCCTTGATCTTGCGCTGCAGCCCACCCTGGCGGCAGTCTTCTTCGTATTCGGCTTCGGTTTTCCACTGCGCCGGGTCATAGGCCACGCCAAGGCACAGCAGTTTTGCCACCTGTTGCGTGATGGTTGACCCGCCGTTGCCTTCCAGCGGCCCGCGCCCTTCGGCCATGTTGATGCGGATGGCTGATGCAATGCCGCGCGGGGATACGCCAAAGTGGCGATAGAACCGCTTGTCCTCGGTTGCCACAACCGCGTCATGCAGCACCTGCGCCACCGAACTGGCCGTGGTGATGTCAAAGGTTTCACCCCGGTAGGCAAAGGTGCGGTCATTCACATCCAGCAGCGTGACCGATCCGCGCGCGCGGCCATCAAGCAGGTCATCAACCGGCGGCAGGGTGCTGTGGATGCTATACACCCAGCCGCCAAGGCCAATCAGAACAACCGTGGCCACGGCAAAGGTGACCTTCCAGATCAGCCGCCAGAAAAAGCCCACGATGCCCAGAATGAACCCCGAAATGCCCCCATGGCGCGGGCTGCGGGGCCTTGGGGACTTGCGTGGTGCGGGTGTGGGTCTTGACGGTGCAGCCGCGCGTGCGCTGTACCGTTTGTCTGCCACCAGCCGCCCTTTGCCCGATCCTGCCATGCTGCCTGCCGCCTTGCGTGTTTCACGTCTTTTGCCCGCTTAGCATAGCCGCGCCAATGGGAAATGTGGAGAAGCCTTGCCAGTGATTCGTGTCTCAATGACGCACAAAAAACAGGCATATCCCCTGAACTGTGCAAAAAATGTGCAAATCTTCGGTATGACTGGCAGGTTTGCGCCGCTGCTTTCTTGTCTGTGCCGTCTGAGGCGCCCCTGATGGCGGCCAAGCGTCTGAGATCAGGCGATGGCTGAACAGAAGGGGAGCAACGTGAAACTCATCATTGCAGCAATCAAACCGTTCAAGCTGGAAGAGGTCCGCGAAGCGCTGACCACGATCGGCG
>JBJOQW010000145.1:0-11065 GCA_046049665.1 Pseudomonadota bacterium
TCTTCCAATACATTAACGGCTTTTATAACCCGCGCCGTCGGCATTCAGCATTGGGAGGAAAAAGCCCCTTGGCCTTCGAACGTCAGGTGGCCTAAACGAGCACTTGGAGCGGCACGAATACGCGACAAGACCCTATCAACCGCTGCATCCGTTTACGGTGGCCGACACTTCTCATGTCGCTCCAGCATACTTAGCCGAAATGCAACGCTTGGGCGAACATGGCCATGCTTTGCGGTTCGGCGATGTGCCGCTGACGCCCACTGCTGCGGCACAGGCGGTGCCTTGCCGCGCTGCCGGACATGCCGGGCACGCCTTGGCGGAACCTACGATCTGGATTGGCAGTCAGGGCGCGCACCATTGCTGCCGCATGACTTTGAACCAACTTATTGGCAAGCAGCACCAACCGACCAGCAGTGGCAGCAACCGGGGATGACGGGTCTGCCAGAGGGTGCCGTGTTGCATCTGGGTGGTTTTGCGCGCTATGGGTCAGCACGTGGCCTTCGTGTCAGGCCGCAAGATGGCGCAGCCTTTGGCCGCAGCAAAGCCGTACCAGAGAATGCATAATGAGTGTGACAATCCGCTTCAAGGCAACCCCTGCAAGGATTGCCGACTTGCGGGCGCGGCTGGCCGAGGGATTGCCTGACCACAGCGCGATCAGGCTGTACGGCACAGTTGCCACGCCCTTGGGCGCGCAGTTCCAGCCAAACCTTCTGATCATGCAGGAAAGATACCCAAGCACGCAGATCGAGATGTCTGTTGATTGGGATCTGCCTGATCTGACCGAGATCATTGCCGGGTCAGACCGCATTCTGCGAACGTCCCACATACGGGCAGGCTGTCAATCCATGGGGTTTCAGCGCCTATCGCGCGGCACATGCGTTTTTGCTGCCGGCCTATTGCATGTGCCAGAACCTTGTGCGGTTTACGCTGGGCTGGAATGACCAAAATCCGCATCTGGTGTATCAGGCAGAGCGGTATGTCGACCGATTGATGTGATGAAAGGGGTGAACGCATGACACGGCTTGAGGCGCTTTTGGCGCGGGTGAACACGCCGGCAGGCAGCGTCCCTCAGGTTCTGACAGGGCTGTCACTGACCATACGCTACGCGCAGGGGGTGGTTGACCGTGGCAGTGTGGCCAGCATGCTGTATGGCCTGAACGAAGAATGTCAGGCGATCATCCCCTTGTTTGCGGCAGGTTTCGCGGGCGCAGGGCCGGTTGCCAGTTTTGCGATCAAGGTCAGCCAACCGGGCCATGACATGGGCCTGATCGAGGTGTCAGGGGCTGCGCATGACAGCCGTCTGTTGTTTCTGCTGTTGCGGCTGATCGAGGCGGGCCATCAGACGCCGCCGGGGGCGTGGGAACGCTTGCTATACAGTTTGGACGGCGACGAAGACGAGGCGTGTGCCGTCTTTAATCCGCGCAGTCTGGCGCAGGATGTGCTGGGGATTTTCGTCACCCTGCAGGGACATGGTGCAACACGGCCGTTTGACCTTGCGATGCCACAAAGCGTGGCTGAACTTGCACCCCTGACTGTGGCAATTGCCCATGAGTTACCCCAGACTGACATCCTGAGGTTCACCCTGCCATCGCACATGGCAGATACAGGGGCGCTGGAACATGGGTTTTTGACCTTTCAGAACGCAGGGGTGTTCAGCCAACTGAATGACTCTGTGCCGCACCGCCCGGGCGAGCCCGAGATCATGGTAGAACCTGCAGGGCAAGGCGCTGAGGTCACGGTCGAGGATTGGACGGATGCGCCGGTATTCCTTGCCGAATACCTGCGCGTGCTGGCGGGGGGTCAGGCCGAAAGTGTGGCGGTGATCCGTGTGGAAGACGCAGATTGAACCTGGCGCTGGTGGCTGCAGGGGCGGCAACGGTGCTGCCCGGGCAACGCACGCGGCTTCGGGGGGCAATTGTGATTGGCCGACCTGCACAGCCGAACCACCAAGTCGATTAATGAGATCACTGTTGGTGCCAGAAATCCCCGGAGTCTGCCCGCCAGCTTTTCAGTGTGAACAAGACCCAAGGTTCGGGTTGTGCCCATTTGTGAGGATCAGCCAACGGGGATTGATGCAGGGCAAAGCACCTGGAACCCGATATGCCATCAACTCTCCTGCCACGTCATGAAAGCTTCACCTAGCAAGGACATACCGCTTTAGACTTTGCGGAGTTGGCTTTTCGAATCGGACAACCGCAACAAACATGGGGGCATGGCTGTGACGATCTGGATCAATGAATTTCACTACGACAACGATGGCACCGACACAGGCGAGTTCATCGAACTTGCAGGGCCTGTCAGCACAGACCTGACCGGTTGGTCCCTTGTGCTGTACAACGGCAACGGAGGCGCAAGCTATAACACCGTATCACTGACAGGTGCGGCCCTGAGCAATGTGGTCAACGGTGTAGGGTTCTGGGCTGTTCCATACCCTTCCAACGGGATTCAGAATGGTGCGCCAGATGGCTTTGCCTTGGTGAACAGCGCGGGCGAAGTTGTCGAATTCCTCAGCTATGAAGGCACATTTACCGCAACAGACGGGCCTGCTGCCGGCCTTGTGTCAACCGATGTTGGCCAGTTCGAGCCTGCAACAACGCCCACTGGTTTTTCGCTGCAGCGCGTTGGCGAAGGGCGCACTGCTGCTGATTTTTCGTCATGGGCTGCACCTGCTGCGGCAACGCAGACTGCCGTCAACACGGGCCAGACGATTACCCCAGCGGGTGGAAACCCGGTATCCGACGTTGTGTTCTCTGCGAACGCGGCCTTTACTTTGCAGTTGTTCCATGTGGCCGATCAGGAAGGCGGCATTGCTGCACTGAATGATGCGGACAATTTCTCGGCTGTGCTGAACGCCTTGCGCGCGCAAGACATCGATGGTGATGGTGTAGCGGGCTATGAGGCAACGCTGACATTGTCATCAGGCGATGCCTATATTCCAGGCGTTTTCTTTTCGGCCTCACAAACCGTTTTCGGTGCGCCGGGCGTGGCGGATATCCTTATCCAGAACGAGCTGGGAATTCAGGCCGTTGCCTTTGGAAACCATGAATTCGATCTGGGCACAGCCACTGTCAACACTCTGATTTCCGGTGGAACAGTGCCCAACTTTACGGGCACGGCATTTCCTTACCTGTCAACGAACCTTGACTTTTCAACAGACCCAAACCTTGCGGGACTGGTGGTTGCAGGAGGGCAGGCACCACTGGCCGGAACGATTTCTAAGTCGGTTGTGATTGACGTGGAAGGCGAACAGATTGGGGTGATTGGTGCAACAACGCCAACCCTGCGCACGATTTCGTCACCCGGAAGTGTTGGCATTGCGCCGACCCCATTTTCCGGCACCCCCACGGAGGCCGAGCTTGATGCCCTGGCGGCTGTGATCCAGTCAGAAGTTGATGCGCTGCTGGCCACCGGGATCAACAAAGTGGTCCTTTTGGCCCACATGCAGCAGATCGCCATTGAAGAGGCGCTGGCCACGCGCCTGACCGGGGTAGATATCATTGTTGCAGGCGGATCAAACACGCGGCTGCTGGATAGCGATGATACCACTCGGCCAGGAGACAGCGTGCAGGGCCAGTATCCAAAGTTCATTACCGCTGCTGACGGAAAACTGACTGCGCTGGTCAACACCGACGGAAACTACAAATATCTGGGCCGTCTGGTGGTGGATTTCGATGCAGAAGGAAATCTGTTGCCGGGCTATGATCCCGCGATCTCTGGGGCGTATCGCACAGATGCGGCAGGGGTTGCCGCGTTGGGTGCGGAAAATCTGGTTGATCCAGAAATTGATGCAATCACCGACGCGTTGGAACAGGTCATCATTGCGCAGGATGGAACGTTCTTTGGCATTACCGATGTTTTCCTGAATGGTGCGCGCAGTTCGGTGCGCGTGCAGGAAACCAACCTTGGCAACCTGACGGCTGATGCCAACCTTGCCTTCGCGCAGGCCGTTGATGACACGGTTGTGGTGTCGATCAAGAATGCTGGTGGTATCCGGGCCAGCATCGGCCGGATCGAGGTTCTGCCGGGCACGACCACGCCGGCGCAATTGCCGCCCCAGGGCAACCCACTGTCCGGCCGCCCTGAAGGTGGTATCAGCCAGACCGATATCCAGAATGCGCTGTCATTCAACAACGGGCTCAGCATTGTTGATCTGACACGCGCAAATCTGGTGGCGGTGCTGGAACATGGCGTTGCTGCTTCGTCGCTTGTAGATACAAACCAGCAGGGGCGCTTTCCACAGGTATCGGGGTTGCAGTTCAGCTTTGATCTGACACGCCCGGCGGGTGACCGCATCGTCAACGCGGCCATTGTGGATGATAACGGAAACCCGATTGCGACGCTGGTGCAGAACGGCGAGATCGTGGGAAATCCTGACCAGATCTTCCGTGTTGTGACGCTGGATTTCCTGGCAAACGGTGGCGATGGCTACCCGCTGCCCGCTTTGGCCACGAACCGCGTTGACATCACGCAACCCGCATCCGAGCCACGCGAAGGTCAGGCCGTTTTTGCCGCCAATGGGTCAGAACAGGATGCTCTGGCAGAATATCTGGCGGCAAACTTTGGAACAGTCCCCTTTGCCGAAGCCGACACGGCACGCAGCGGTGATACGCGTATTCAGAACCTTGCGTTTGCGGCTGATACCGTACCGGTCCTGACGGCGATCTATGACATTCAGGGCGCGGGCCTTGTGTCTGATCTTGTGGGCGATGCGGTGGTGACAACGGGGATCGTCACTGCGGTGGACAGCAACGGTTTCTACCTGCAAGACGCCAATGGAGACGGGAACGACGCAACATCCGACGCGATCTTTGTGTTCACCAGCACGCGGCCTACGGTTGTGGCAGGTGATGCCCTGCGCGTTGCGGGCACTGTTGCCGAATTTACGCCCGGCGGGTTGGCAAGCGGCAACCAGTCAACCACCCAACTGACAACCGTCACCAACATCACGGTGCTTAGCCAAGGGAACCCACTGCCAAGCGCAACGCAGATTGGCGAAGGTGGCCGGGCCATTCCCACCCAGTCGATCGATGATGATCCCTCAACCTTCAACCCACTGGTTGATGGGCTTGACTTCTTTGAAAGCCTTGAAGGCATGCGGGTGTCGGTGAACAACCTGAAGGTGACCGAAGGCACGAACGATTTCAGCGAAGTGTTTGGTGTGTCTGGTCCGGCAACCGGGCTGTCCGAACGTGGCACGCTGAACATCTCGGCAGATGATTTCAATCCCGAACGCATCCAGTTCAACTTTGACAACGGCATCTTTGCAGGCCCGGCACCAAGACTGGATGTCGGAGACACCGTCGCAAATGTGACCGGTGTGCTGTCTTATGCCTTCGGCAACTATGAAATTCTGCCCACGCGGGCCTTGGGCGCCATCACCGATGGCGGATTGCAGGCAGAAACGACAACCATCACCGCGACAGCAACGCAGCTGACGATTGCCAGCTACAATGTGCTTAATCTTGACCCCAACGATGCAGATGGCGACACCGACATTGCCAACGGGCGCTTTGATGCGATAGCCCGGCATATCGTGCAGAACATGGGATCACCCGATATCCTTGGTCTGCAAGAGGTGCAGGATAATTCTGGCAGCACGAATGATGGCACGGTTTCGGCAAGCCTGACCTTGCAGACGCTGATCGATGCGATCGACAGAATTGACGATGGCCAGGTGAACGGCACAAGCGGTTATGCCTTTATCGACAATACCTTTATCGCTGATGGCCTGTCCGGCGGGCAGCCCGGTGGCAACATCCGCACTGCCTATCTTTACAAGACGGACCGGGTCAATCTGATTGAAGGTTCGGTGCGCACCATTGGCAGCCAGGCCCCGGATGCCAGCTTTGACGGCGCACGCCTGCCCTTGGTTGCTGACTTTTCGTTCAACGGTCAAACAGTGACAGTGATCAACAACCACTTTTCCTCGAAGGGTGGTTCGACCCCTATTCTTGGCACGACCCAGCCATTCGAAGATCTGCAAAACTCGCTTGATCCAGAGGTAAACGGCAGCTTGGCTGAACGTCTGGCACAGGCGACGGCTGTATCTTACGAAGTCTCACAGCTGCTGTCGGCCGATCCGGATGCCCGGATCGCGGTGGTCGGCGATTTCAACGAATTTGAATTCGTGCGCCCCCTGCAAATACTGGAAGAGGCCGGGTTGACCAATCTGACCAAAACCTTGCCCGAGAATGAGCGCTACAGCTTCATCTTCCAGGGCAACAGCCAATCGCTTGATCATGTGTTGGTCAGCAACGCCCTGGCCGGAGGCGCGCAGTTTGACGCCGTGCATGTGAATGCTGAATTCACAGCTTCGGGCCAGCGCGCCTCGGACCACGATCCGCTGGTTGCAGGGGTCACCATTCTGCCACCTGAACCAGAGACCGAGACGGTCACCGTAGCCTTCAACCAGACAGGCCGCGGCTTTTTCGGGCGCACGGTTGCAGACATCACTGTAGGCGATCAGACGGTTCGGGAAAGACTTGGTGTCCTGTCGTTCAAGGAAAAGCTTGATTTTGCCAACGTTACCCTGAAGGCCGAAGGGCCGGGCCTTGATCTTCTGGTTGCCAATGACGGCGCACTGGGCATTTCATCGCGCGGCGAAAAGCTGATCAACCGGGTAGCGATCAATTCGGATGAATTCCTGTTCATCCAGTTGAATGCGGATGCAAACAGCTTTTCGGCAGATTTCGAGCAAAGGTCTGGTCACGTGGAGCTTGCGTTCTTCAATGATGGGGCCTTGGTGGAAGAAGGGAACTTTGCACTGCAAGGTGGCCTGTTGACGTTCGATACCGGGGCCGTTTTCGACGAAGTCAGGGTGACCGCGGCCGACAATGCCGGCCGTCTGCGGCTGGAAGGGTTTTCATTCGAACGCCTG
Organism: Pseudomonadota bacterium; assembly: GCA_046049665.1. Classification (GTDB taxonomy): domain Bacteria; phylum Pseudomonadota; class Alphaproteobacteria; order Rhodobacterales; family Rhodobacteraceae; genus JAAFHS01. The sequence continues at coordinate 6,878 of JBJOQW010000145.1, forward strand.
ATCAGCCCGGATGACTTTATCTTTGCCTGATCATTTCAGCGGGCCGTCATTTACACATGGCGGCCCGCTGTTTCCGGCGCGCCGAAGCCGGGGCTCTGCCAACAATCAACGGCGCAACACATCGCCTGAACGGCAGTTCTGTTGCATGGGTTCAGGCGCCCTAGGAAATCGCCCCTTGCATCTGTCATGCCCGCCGGGCGTGGCACCCTCAGATTGTCCCAGCCACGCCAATCGGCGTGAACCCTAGCCGAACGCAGGATCATGCTTGCTGGCGGGCCAGGCGCATTGCCTTTACTGGCGCAGCATAAACGTTTGCGACCGCGTCACATCAGGGCCGGATAGTAAAAGCAAAGCCATTGGGGCCAAGCTGCAATTTGCCACCTGTCACTACAGCGTTTTGCGCGGGGCCATAAAGGGTGCCAGTGCTGGGCAGGCTGGCAGTTCCGGGCGAAAGGTTGAAGGCACAGGTGATGGTTGTGCCATCAAGCATGCGATCAAACATCAGCACTGGTTCGGGTACATCATGAAACCGCGTCGTGCCGGTTTGCAGGGCAGGCGTGCCGCGCCGGAAGGCGAGCATGGCGCGGTAGGTTTCCAGCACTGATCCGGCCACGCCCGTTTGCCCGGCCACATGGCGGGCGTGTTGCGGTGGCTTCACTGGCAGCCATGGCTTGCCGGTGGTAAAGCCGCCATTGGCGGATGCGTCCCAGACCATGGGCGTGCGGGTGCCATCGCGCCCCACGGGTTCGGGCCAGAAGTTGATGCCCTGGGGATCGGTCAGTTCGTTAAGGCCAAGCTCGGTATCGGTCTGGCCAAGCTCTTCGCCCTGCCACAGGCAGATGGAGCCTTGAAATGACAGCAGGAGGGCTGCGGCCTGTTTGGCGAGGAGTTCGGGTGTTGCGCCGTGTTTGGCCCAGCGGCCGACATGGCGGACAACATCATGATTGGAAAACGCCCACATGGGCCAGCCGTCGGGCGCGCCCTTGAAGAATTCCTCGATCTTGCCGCGAAAGAAGGCGGGGGTGTAGTCGTAGCCCATCAATTCAAATGAATAGCATTGATGCAGGCGGCCGGGGGCGGTGTATTCGCCCATCATGCGGATGGCGTGGTGGCTTTCGCCCATCTCGCCGACGGATGCACGGGCATCGTATTCATCCAAAAGGGCGCGGATACGCTCCATCCAGAGCAGATTTTCGGGCTGGTTCTTGTCAAACAGGTGGTATTGCATGCCGTAGGGGTTGCCTTCGGCTTGGGTTTTGACGCGGTAATCGGCGGGGTTATCGCGCAACTGTCGATCGTGGAAGAAGTAGTTGACGGTATCGAAGCGGAACCCGTCAATGCCGCGATCCAGCCAGAAACGCATGTTGGACAGGGCCCAGTCCTGTACGGCGGGGTTGTGGTAGTTCAGGTCAGGCTGGCTGGTCAGGAAGTTGTGGAAGTAATACTGTTTGCGCCGCGCATCCCAAGCCCAAGCGGTGCCGCCAAAGACCGAAAGCCAGTTGTTGGGTGGCGTGCCATCGGGGCGGGGGTCGGCCCAGACGTACCAGTCTGCCTTGGCATTGTCGCGGCTGGCGCGGCTTTCCTTGAAGGCGGCGTGCTGATCGGACGTGTGGCTGAGGACCTGATCAATGATCACCTTCAGGCCCAGCGCATGGGCGCGGGCGATCAGCGCATCAAAATCGGCAAGGGTGCCGAACACGGGGTCAACGGCGGTGTAATCTGACACGTCATAGCCCATATCGGCCATGGGTGAGGCGAAGAAAGGTGAAAGCCAGACCACATCCGCGCCAAGTGCGGCGATATGGTCCAACCGGCGGGTGATGCCGGGCAGATCACCGACGCCATCACCATTGTCATCCTGAAATGACCGGGGATAGACCTGATAGGTCACTGATCCGCGCCACCATTCCGCCATGTCTGCCCCCCGTTTGCCTTTGGCATAATGCCGAACGTAGCGCGCGCCAAGAATGGCCCGCACTTTCGCTTTCAATGTCGCATAAATATCCAGACGCGACCCTTGCCCCACATTGTGCCGCCTACAATTTCAGCATTGACCCCGCCACGCCGCAGGATCACGGTGCCGCGTGCAGGAGGCGCGCATGACCAAATCCCCCCTTATCACCCCGATCCTGATGGCGGGCTGCGTTATCCTGATGCTGGGCTTTGCGATCCGCGCCAGCTTTGGTGTGTTCCAACTGCCCATCGCCAATGAATTCGGCTGGTTGCGCGCGGATTTCAGCCTTGCCATTGCCATTCAGAACCTGGCCTGGGGCATTGGCCAGCCGATTTTTGGTGCCCTGGCCGAACGCTTTGGTGACAGGAAGGCGATTGTGGCGGGCGCGCTGATGTATGCGGCGGGGCTGGTGCTGTCGTCCTTTGCGGTGACACCCGGCGCGCATCAGTTTCTGAACATCCTGATCGGCTTTGGCATTGCGGGCACGGGCTTTGGCGTGATCTTGGCCATTGTCGGGCGGGCCGCGAGCCCCGAAAACCGCAGTCTGGCCCTTGGCATCGCCACGGCTGCGGGCTCGGCCGGGCAGGTGTTCGGCGCACCTGTGGCCGAGATCTTGCTGCAAAGTTACGCGTGGCAGACCGTCTTCGTGATCTTTGCCGCTGTCATCTTGTGCAGCCTCTTCGCCCTGCCCTTTCTGCGCAGCCCGGTGGTGGCCACACGGGCAGAGCTGGAAGAGTCATTGGGAACGGTGCTGGTGCGGGCTTTCAAGGACCCGACCTATAGCCTGATCTTTCTGGGGTTCTTTTCCTGCGGCTATCAACTGGCCTTCATCACAGCGCATTTCCCGGCCTTCGTGACGGATTTCTGCGGCGCGATTGACCCGAACGGGATGCTGGCAGGGATTGGAATTTCCACGACTTCGGCGTTGGGAGCTGTGGCGATTTCGGTGATCGGGTTGTTCAACATCGTGGGCACGGTCACGGCGGGCTGGCTGGGCAAGAAATACACCAAGAAATACCTGCTGGCGGGCATCTACACGGCACGCACCATTGCGGCGGCGCTGTTCATCATGCTGCCGATGACGCCGGCATCGGTGCTGATCTTTTCGGCGGTGATGGGGTCTTTGTGGCTGGCAACGGTGCCGCTGACCAGCGGGCTGGTCGCGCATATCTATGGCATCCGGTACATGGGCACGCTTTATGGTTTTGTGTTCCTGAGCCATCAGATTGGTGGGTTTCTGGGCGTCTGGCTGGGGGGCAAGATGTTTGACATCACAGGCGATTACACGCTGGTCTGGTGGATTGGCGTGGGCGTGGGGGCGTTTTCGGCGATCATCCACCTGCCCATCCGTGAAAACCGCCCTGCGGCCGTGGCGGCCTGATTGCGCGCGGGCATCTTCTGTCTGACGCTGGCTTATGGCCTGTCGCAGTTCTACCGGGCGTTTCTGGCGGTGCTGAGCCCGGTGTTACAGGCAGACCTTGGCATTTCAGCGGATGATCTGGCCACGGCATCAGGCATCTGGTTTGCAGCATTCGCGCTGATGCAGATCCCGATTGGTGAGGCGCTTGATCGCGTTGGTCCGCGCCTGACGGCGGCGGTGCTGCATGGCATCGGGGCTTGTGGCGTGGCCTTGTTCGCGATGGCCGATGGGGCGGGGCAGATACAGGTGGCGATGGGGCTGATCGGGGTGGGCTGCGCGCCGGTGCTGATGGCAAGCTACTATATCTTTGCGCGAATTTATCCGGCGGCGGTGTTTGCAACGCTGGCGGCATGGATCATTGCGATTGGCAATCTGGGGAATATCGCGGCGACCACGCCACTGGCATGGGCGATGGGTGCCTATGGCTGGCGGGGCACGCTGTGGGGCATGGCGGCGTTGACAATGCTGGTGGCGTTGGCGGTATTGGTGTTCCTGCGCGATCCGGCACGCCTGCCGCCGGGGGAGAAGGGATCACTGCTTGATCTGTTGCGCATGCCTGCGCTGTGGCCGGTGATGCTGATGATGTCAGCATGTTATGCGCCTGCGGCGAGTTTGCGGGGGCTGTGGGTAGGGCCGTGGTTTGCCGATGCCTTCGGGGCGGATGCGGCGCGGATTGGCACGGTGACGCTGTTCATGGGGCTGGCGATGATTGCGGGGAATTTTGCCTACGGCCCCATGGACCGCTGGCTGGGCACACGGAAGGGCGTGGTGATTGGCGGCAATCTGGTGGTGCTGGGGTGCTTTCTGGCGCTGT
>JBJOQW010000146.1:0-20117 GCA_046049665.1 Pseudomonadota bacterium
TGGTGACGCAGGCGCATGGCCAGCGCATCGGCCGTGCCGCGCGCCAGCATCACCTCATCGCGCGTCATGCGGCGGCTGACTTGTGGCAGGCGCATACCGTCTTTGGTAATGCCGGACGGGTCGACCGAATAGGCCACCGTCAGCTCTGGCTGATCAGCCATCGTGCGCGTGGCTTCGGCCAAGGCCTTCTTGAACGGGTCAGCGGGATTGTCGGTTGGTTTGGTCATTCTGCAGATAAAGCACTGCGCACAGGCGGGGGCAAGGGCAGGGGCAAGAGAGTGTGAAAGCACCTCTGCAATCTTGCACAGAAGCCCTATCGTTTTCTGCAGATGTAGCTTTTTGCGAACGGATTATGTTGCCACCAAGAGAAACATGAGGTCGGAGACAGACAAATGACCAAGAAACCGAAAATCGCCCTGATCATCGGATCCACCCGCGCAGCGCGGTTTGCCGATATCCCGGCCAAGTGGATGCTGGCACAGGCCGAGGCGCGGGGCGACATGGATATGGAAATCGTCGATCTGCGCGATTACCCGATGCCGCTGTTCGAAGAAGTGGCGTCAAACGCCTATGTGCCCACAACCAATGCAGTTGCTGTCAAATGGCAGAAAAAGATCGCAGAGTTTGACGGCTACATCTTTGTTGTTGCGGAATACAACCACTCGGTCACGGGTGCGCTGAAGAATGCGATGGATTATTCTGCGGTCGAATGGGCCCGCAAACCGATGGCCGCCATTGCCTATGGCTCCATGGGTGGCGCACGCGCGTTGGAACACCTGCGCGGCATCGCGGTTGAGGCGCAGATGGTACCGGTGCGCAACGCGGTGCATATCGGCGGTGGCGATTTCTGGAAGGTGCATCCGGGCATGGGCGGTTCAGGCAATCTGGCCGACATCGAAGGCGCATTGATCCCGTCGGCCAAGGCGACGCTGGACGATCTGGCATGGTGGGCCAAGGCCACGATGGCGGCACGCGCGGCCTGAGTCGTACTGTCTAGCGGCCGGGGACCGGGATCATCATCTCGGCCCCGCCCCAACCTTCGACACTGTCGCGCGCGCGCACGCGAACCGCTTTAATGCCCTCAGGAATGGCGATGCCCGCCTGACTGCGGGTGAAGGGTTGTTCATCCACATGTGGATGGGCCAGTTCGCGCACCGCCAGAACCGTTCCATCAGGTGTCAGCACTTCCCAACGGTCAGCGTATTTGCTCCAGCCTGTTTCGTCTGACTGCACGGTCACATCCGCCCGAAAAGTGCCCGCAGGCTCACGCGTAAGGGACACGTCAATCACGTTGGCTGGCGCGGCCAAGGCAGGGCAGGCGGCAAGAGAAAGGGTAAGAGCAAGGATCAGACGCATGGGACAAACATAGCCTGACGGTAGCAAAAACAGGCATCACAGTTGCGTGCAAACGCGACGATCCCCCGATGTCACTTGCACCGAAAAGTTCTTCGCGTCATTTGGCGTCGTGTTCTGTCTGCCTGTTCTCGCCGTTTGCTGTGTCAGGTGGCCACCGCAAAGCGTTTGTCGCAATCAGGGTGTTTGGTCACGCGCCATCAGAACCGCCTTTTGATTCTTGAAAAGCGCAAATTGCTGGCAGTTTGACTGGCCCGTTCGCATGATGCTTAGCTCTTGTTCCGGCAAGGTTTCCTTGGCCGCATTCAGCGGCAGGATGATCCGTGCAGCGGCCGAAAATTGGCTGGTCTGTGCCTGAATGTGCAACAGCAGATCGTCTTCGCGCCACCCCGTCGCCAAGTCCGCCACTTCTTTCAGGGCCACGAAAACAGGTTGATCTTGCTTGGGCAGGTCAAGGTCCAACTGCAATTCCCTTTGGACACGGCGGTTTGCCAAGGTAAACCCAACACAGGATCCGCCATACCAACCGAGTGCATAGTTAACCGCCTCAAGATCTTGCTCGGCGTTGCCGGGCAGCGGGAACAAGTCGACGGCCATATCCTTGCGCACCCAGAAAAACGGCCGGGTCAGTTCAAGCGTGGCTCCCAAGGCTTCGCAACGTCCGCGTTCAACGGGCCATTGTTTGGAGCCGCCGGTTACATCGCCGGTTTGCTGTGCCAAAACGAAAGTGGATCTGACATCACGAAAAAACGGGACAAGTTCGTTGATCCTGTCATTCAACGCGGTTTGATCGCGACCCATTGCCAGAAACGCTTCGCTGTAGAACGCGTAAGGCAACTCGGAACCCGAAACCGTCAGATAGAACGGGCCATCGCCCGAAGGCGAATCAAGTTCAACGTGATACAAGGCTGCGCAACGCGTAATGTCGTCCGCGTCGGTTTGCGCGTTTGCCCCGGTACAAAAAGCGGCGATTGCCGCTGAAATGCCAAGACACAGCGCGCGTTTCACTTCATCGCCATGCTCGCCGCGCTCTCCGGCAGTTCCTCGCCAAAGCAGCGCTGGTAGAATTCGGCCACCGTCTGGCGTTCCAGCTCATCGCATTTGTTCAGGAAGGTCAGCCGGAACGCATAGCCCAGATTGCGGAAAATCTCGGTGTTCTGTGCCCAAGACAGCACTGTACGCGGGCTCATCACCGTTGACAGATCGCCGTTCATGAAGGCTGTGCGCGTCAGGTCCGCCACAGTCACCATCTGCGAAATCTGCTTGCGGCCTTTTTCCGTGTTGTAATGCGGGTTCTTGGCCAGCACGATCGCCGCTTCGGCATCATGGCTCAGGTAGTTCAGCGTGGCCACAAGGCTCCAACGATCCATCTGCGCCTGGTTGATCTGCTGCGTGCCGTGATAGAGGCCCGTCGTATCGCCAAGGCCCACCGTATTGGCCGTCGCGAACAGGCGGAAATGCGGGTTCGGCGTGATGATTTCGTTCTGGTCCAGCAATGTCAGCTTGCCATCATGCTCCAGCACGCGCTGGATGACGAACATCACATCGGCGCGGCCAGCATCATATTCATCAAACACGATTGCTACGGGGTTACGCAGTGCCCAAGGCAGAATGCCTTCGTGGAATTCGGTCACCTGCTTGCCATCGCGCAGCTTGATTGCATCTTTGCCGATCAGGTCGATGCGGGAGATATGGCTATCAAGGTTGACGCGCACGCAGGGCCAGTTCAGCCGCGCAGCCACCTGTTCGATGTGGGTGGATTTGCCGGTGCCGTGATAGCCCTGAATCATCACGCGGCGGTTGTAGGCAAAGCCTGCAAGGATGGCGAGCGTGGTGTCAGGATCAAACTTGTAGGTCGGATCAATGGCGGGCACGCGGTCTGACCGTTCGGCAAAGCCGCGCACCTTCATCTCGGTGTCGATGCCGAACACATCGCGGACCGAGATATCTTCGGTCGGTTTCGCCAGTTTGTCGAGCATGCCGTCAGCCATTGTCATCACGCCTTGGAAGGGGAACCTGGCCTGATGGCCACAGGCATGTTGATGTAACAGAAAACCGGAGGGTTCAAGGGCTGGCTGGCAAATCTGCGGGCCTGCGGCGGAAATTCCGGGCTGGTTGACAAACGCGTGGCGGCACACAACTTTGGCATATGGACCACGCGCATATCCCTACCGGTGATCTGATTGTGTTTGATGGCACCTGCGTGTTCTGTTCGGCCTTTGCGCGCTTTATGGTGCGGTGGGACAGGGCTGCGCATTTCCGCTTTGTGACGGCGCATTCGGCCATGGGGCAGGCGCTGTATGCCGCCTATGGGCTGGACGGTCAGGCGATGACAACGAACATCGTGGTGGTGGATGGCGTGCCGCATACCAAACTGCGGGCGTTCACGGCGGCGATGGGGCGCATAGGCTGGCCGTGGCGGGTGTTTGCGGTGCTGGACCTGATTCCGCGCAGGCTGGCCGACCCGGCCTATGACTGGATCGCGCGCAACCGTTATCGCCTTGGGCGGCGCGATTGCCCGATGCCGGGGCCGGAACTTCGGGCGCGCCTCATTGAATAACCGTGTTCTTGTGCTGGGCGGCTATGGCGTGTTTGGCACGCGGCTTTGCGCAGGGCTGGTGGTCGATGGCTGGGATGTGACCGTGGCAGGCCGCAGCCTTTCTTCGGCGCAGGCGCATTGCGCTCAGCATGGCGGGCAGGCGATGATACTGGACCATACAGCGCCTGATTTCGCAGCACAGGTGGCAAGGCTGGCACCCTTTGCGGTCATCGATGCGGCGGGGCCGTTTCAGGCCTACGCCACGCCGCATGTGGTGCAGGCGGCACTTGATGCGGGCGCGCATTATCTTGATCTGTCGGATGATGCGGATTTTACCGCCGCCATCACTGCGTTCAACGGGCAGGCGCGGGACAAGGGGCTGGTGGTGATCTCGGGTGTCTCAACCGTGCCTGCGCTGTCATCGGCGGTTGCGGCTGATCTGGTGGCGGCGCTGACGGATGTGCATCTGATCGACAGCACGATCCTGCCGGGCAACCGTGCGCCGCGTGGGCTGTCGGTGATCCGGGCGATTCTGGCGCAGGTGGGGCGGCCGCTGGCCCTGTGGCGCGAAGGTGTGGTGACTGTGCCCGCATGGGGCAGGGCGCGGCGGGTGTCCTTGGTCGTGGCCGACCAGTCCTTGCCGCCGCGCCCGGCCAGCGTGATCGGCGCGCCCGATCTGGCGCTGTTTCCCGTGCATTTCCGCGCGCGGAATGTGGTCTTTCGCGCCGGGCTGGAACTGGGCCTGATGCATCATGGCCTGACCGCCCTGTCATGGCTGGTGCGGCTGCGCCTTGTGCGCAGCCTTGTGGCGCTGGCACGTCCCCTGCAATGGGCCGCAAACCTGCTGAAACCCTTTGGCACCGATCAGGGTGGCATGCTGGTACGCGTCCTGGGGGTTGGTCCTGACGGCCCGGTTGCACGCCAATGGACGCTGATTGCCAATGGCGGGGATGGCCCGCAAATCCCGGCCATGCCTGCGCGCCTGATCATGCAAAAGCTGCGGGCGGGCACACTGGTGCCGGGTGCGCGGCCCTGCCTTGCCGCCTTCAGCCGGGCCGAGGCTGAGGCGCTGCTGCACCCGTTTCACATCAAGACAGGCATGACCGAGACGCCCGCACCATATCTCTTCGCGCAAGCCTTGGGTGCATCATTCGCAGAGCTGCCCCCAGCGGTGCAGGGTTTGCACGCCGTGATGGACCAGCGCCGCTGGGCCGGGCAGGCCAAGGTCACGCGGGGGGAGGGCATTCTTGCGCGCATCGTGGCGGCCGTCATGCGCTTTCCCCCTGCCAGCGCCAACACCCCGCTGACCGTGACAATGGCGCGCCATGGTGATGCCGAACGCTGGACGCGCAATTTTGGCGGGCGGCGGTTTCATTCCACATTGCGCCTGCGTGGCGGCCAGATGACCGAGCGCTTTGGCATTCTACGCTTTGCCATTGGTCTGCACGCGCATGACGCAAGATTGCACTATCCCGTGACGGCGGGCTGGTGCCTTGGCATGCCTGTCCCGCGCGCCTTGCTGCCTGTCAGCAACACGGTTGAAGCCGAACAGGCCGGCCGGGCCACATTTGATGTGGCGCTGTCTTTGCCCTTGGTTGGGTTGATTGTGCGCTATCAAGGCTGGCTCAAGCCAGTCTCATGATATTCTGCACAACTGCTGTCCATGCCATGCGCGGGCGGTGACAAGAATGGTGGGCATCGCAACAACGGAGCTTTGCCATGATCCTGTCCCATCGCCTTTACACCGCCACCCTGATCGGCCTGTCGGGGGCCGTGACGATGCTTGCCATGGGGATGGGGCGTGGCGAGCCAATGATGGTTTTCATCGCCGGGGCAGGGGCCTTGGTGGCTGGGCTGCCAGCGGCCGGGCTTTTCGGCCATGCTGGGCGTGACGGGATGTTCAGCGCGATGGCGGGGGCTGTGTTGGCGACGGCTCTGGGCGCAGGGCTTGCGGGCTTTGCGTTGGCGCTGGCCACGGGTTTCCTTGGGGCCGTGCTGCTGGGACCGGTGGCCGTGGGTTCGGCGATTGTGACGCAGCCGGTGGTGGCGCTTGCCTGGGGCGGCACCATGGCGGGCGTGCATCTGCTGACGCGCATCGCCCGTGAAGAGGCCGCCTTCTAGGCCGCGCTATTCGCGGAAATAGCGGCTGTCCTTGATCTGATCCCAGGCCCAGACCACCTCTTGCAAACGCTCTTCATCCCGGCGGTCGCCACCGTTCATGTCGGGATGAAGATCCTTGACCAGGCTTTTGTATTGCTTGCGGATTTCGGCCTTGGTCCAGGTGTCCCGCGCATCCAGCACCTCAATCGCCTTACGCTCAGTCGGGGGCAGTTTGCGTGTGGACGTGGCGGTAGCTGACCGGCCAGGGTTTTGCGTGGCATTGGGGCCCAGCAGCGACATCGGGTCATCCACGCCCAACCGCTGCCATGCGCGGCCGTCGTCCTTTTGGCTGAAGGGCTTTGTCTCGCGCCCCCAGACACGGTCCTTTTCGATGAACTTCTGGAATTCCTCATCGGTGGTACCGTTGAAGAAGTTCCATTTCAGATTGTATTCGCGCACGTGGTCTTTGCAGAACCAGTAGTATTCATCCAGAATATCCGGCGACTTTGGCGCGCGGTAGGCGCCCGCCTGCTGACAGCCGGGGTATTCGCAGCCCTTGGTCGATGTTTCAAAAGCACCGGAAAAGCCCCGCCGCCCGGTCTTGCGCCGCTTCTTGTCTGCGCTTGCGCTGATATCAAATTCAAAGGGGGCTTTTGCCATGGGATGCCTTTCCGACTCGGACGCAACAGTTTAGGTGTTTTGCCAGCGGTTTGAAGGGGGTGGGCGATAAAATGTCGATGGAAAGCTTATTGCGCACCCGGCTGGAAGCAGCCTTTGCCCCCAGCCTGCTGCAGGTGGTGAACGAAAGTTACAAACACGCTGGCCATGCCGGCGATGATGGATCTGGCGAAAGCCATTTTCATCTGACCATCCGTGCCGAGGCACTGGCCAAACTGTCGCGCGTGGAACGCCACCGTGCGGTGCACCGCGCCATCGGTGATCTGAACACGCGCATTCACGCCTTGGCGATAGACGCTGGCTGACCGGCTGGTGTCACGACGATGTCAGGGTCAATTTGTCCTGTGGGCAGGGGATCACTGATCCGTTACCCTGCGCCCATGACAAAACCCGCCACTGACCTTACTGGCGCCGATCTTGAACTGACAAGGCTGTTCCGTGCGCCTCTGCCAGCACTCTGGCGTTGCTGGAGCGAACCTTCCCTGCTGGCCCGCTGGTGGGCTCCGGCACCCGTTCTGACCCGTGATGTGGTGCTGGAATTGCATCCCGGCGGACGGTTCAGCGCCACGATGCAGACGCCGGACGGTGCGTTGGACCGGACCGAATATTGCGTGCTTGTGGTCCAGCCGCATGTTGAAATCGTGCTGACCGATGTGCTGACCAAGGGGTATCGCCCCGCCAAATCACCCGATATCGGCTTTACCGTGTCCGTGCATTTCAGCAACGAATCCGGCGGTGCGCGCTATACGCTGCGGCTGCGCCACGCAGATGCCGCAGCGCGCCAGCGGCATGAGGCGCTGGGCTTTCACGAAAGCTGGGGGATTGCCGCATCGCAGTTGGGCGCGCTGGCAGAATCCCTGTAGCACCCACGAATTTTCGTCGAAAATTCGTGTCTTGAACGCCTAGGTGCCAAAGGCATTCAGGGTTGCCAGCCAGTCCATCAGCGCAGGGCGTACGGTTTCGGCACCATCACTGCGTGCCTTGTCGATTACCGTCTTTGCCTCATCCAGATTGACCCGGCGCAGCAGGGCCTTGACCGGCCCGATCGAGGCGGGGCGCATCGACAGCGTGCGCAGGCCCATGGCGGCAAAGGCCAGCGCCTCGATCGGCCGACCGGCATCTTCGCCGCAGAATGACAGCGGCGTATCCGTTTCGCTGCAACGCCCGATGATCTGTTCCAGAAAGGTCAGAAAGCTGGAGTTCAGCGTATCATACCGCTTGCGCACCAGTTCATTTTCGCGGTCCGCCGCATAGAAGAACTGCTTGAGGTCATTGCCGCCAATGCTGATGAAATCCACCTGTTCAAAGAACGAACGCGGCGCGAACGCCAGGCTTGGCGTTTCCAGCATCGCCCCGATCTTCACCTCATCCGGCACAACATGCCCAAGGCTGCGTTCGCGGTGCACCTCACGCAAAAGGTGGCTGCGCGCCATCTGGAATTCTGACTGCTCGGTGATGAACGGAAACATCACGCGCAAGGGTCGCCCGTTTGCCGCCCGGATCAGCGCCTGACACTGCATGCGCAACACGCCCGGTTTATCCAGCCCCACCCGGATCGCGCGCCAGCCCATGGCCGGGTTCGGTTCATCCTGCGGCTTCATATAGGGCAGAACCTTGTCTGACCCGATATCCAGCGTGCGAAAGGCCACGGGGCGGCCTTTGGCGGCATCCATCACCCGCGCATAAAGCGCCGCAAGCTCAGCGCGTTGCGGCATCTTGTTGCGCACAAGGAACTGCAGTTCGGTCCGGAACAGCCCCACGCCTTCGGCCCCCGAACCTTCAAGGCTTGGCAGATCCGCCATCAGACCTGCGTTCATCAGCAGGCTGATCGTTGTGCCGCATTTTGCCAGGGCTGGCAGGTTCTTGAGGCTCGCATACCGCTTTTGCGCCTCGGCCTGCATCGCGATTTTCTCGCCAAAGGCCCGTGCCACAGTGTCATCCGGGCGAAGGTGCACGATACCCTGATCGCCGTCCACCAGAATGGGATCGCCGTTCAGCGCCTCCGTCGTGATGCGGCTGGCATGAATGACCAAGGGAATGGCCAAGGCCCGCGCCACAATTGCCGCATGGCTGCCGACCGAGCCTTCTTCCAGCACCACGCCCTTCAGCTTGCGCCCGTATTCCAGCAGTTCCCCCGGCCCGATGTTGCGCGCGATCAGTACCGGATTTTCGGGCATTTCCGCGCCGGTATCCGCCCCTTGGCCCGTCAGTATCCGCAACAGCCGGTTGGACAGATCGTCCAGATCATGCAGCCGTTCGCGCAAGTAGGCATCCGGCACCTGTTCCAGCCGCGCGCGTGTCGCCGATTGTTCCTTTTCAACCGCTGCCTCGGCTGACAGCCCAAGGGCGATGTCTTCTTCCATCCGCCGCAGCCAGCCGCGCGAATGCGCAAACATCCGGTAGGCCTCCAGCACTTGCTTCTGGTCCTTGTCAAGGCTTTCCGCCGCCAGCAGATCATCCACTGACACGCGCAACTGCCCCACGGCATCGCGGATACGCTCAATCTCGGTCAAGGGATCATCGGCCACAGGGTTTGTGACCACCACCCGCGCTTCGTGCAGCCAGACACGGCCTGCCGCAGCACCCTCTTGCCCCGTGGTGCCGCGGATCATCACCTGCGTGCGGTGCAAGGCGCGCAACCCATCTGCCTCGCCGTTGAACACGCCCAGTTCCGTCATTTCGGCCAGCACCATGGCCACGACTTCCAGCGCGTAAATCTCATCTTCCGAAAACAGCCGGGCGGTTTTGGATTGCACCACCAGCACGCCCAGCTTTTCGCCCACCCGCTGAATGGGCACACCAAGGAAGGATGAATAAATCTCCTCCCCGGTTTCCGGCATGAAGCGAAAGCCCTTTTCCGATGGGGCATCGGCGGTGTTGATCGGAATGCCATTGCGCGCCACGCGCCCCACCAGCCCTTCGCCAAGGCGCATGCGCGTCTGGTGCACGGCCTCAGCCTTCAACCCTTCGGTGGCGCAGAGTTCAAGCGTTTCAGGATCGCGGAACAAGTAGATGGAGCACACCTCGGTGCGCATGCTGTCGGCAATCAGATGGGTGATCTTGTCGAGCCGCTCCTGCCCCTGCGCAGGCACGGCCAGACTGTCACGCAGGCGGCGCAGCAGTTTGCGGCTGTCACTTTCCGTCCGGTCCGACATCATCATCCTTCTGGTTGCTTGCGCCGTTAGACCACATGAGCGCGTCCGAAGAAACTGGGCTTGTGAAGTTCATGCCTCTTGGTCGCGATGCAAATTTCTGTCTGCCTACTGTTCAGCTCATTGACGCATCTTTCAGCATCGCAATTTTGCCACTGTGAAAGCGTAGCTCTTCTCAGCAAGTGCTGATTCTAAAGCACTCACCTTTATCATGGAAAAGGGCCAGGCAACTTTGCTTCGGGTTGTGTCTGTTTTGGTCTGGATATCGTCTTTGACGATATTTCCGATCTGCTCTTTTGCTCAGCAAGGTCAAGATATCAATGAGGGATTCGCCAAAGCAAATCCGTTGGCAGGCAAGACCGTGCGATTTCTTTCTGAAAAGTGCGGATCTGGTGTCTTGTATTTCAGTTCGGATGGCCGGGCGTTCATTTGGCATCCCGGCAGGATTGATGTGTCGGTAGGTGTCTGGCGCGAGGAAACGTTTAGGATCACGCATCAGCCAGGAACAGCCCATGAAACGATATCCGTGACCCACACAATTGCAGTCCAGTTTCCGGACCGATTGGAAAGTAACCCGGTCTTGAAGACCTTTGCAGGATTGTTTGCCTATCTTGACCCAAACAATATCGCTGGTGATTTGGGCGTTTTAGAGGCCGCAGACGGTGATGCGGTGGGTCTCGAAGACCTCAGGCCACCATGCCGGATGTGTCGCGTTGACATGACATTCGCCCAGATGGAACGTCCTTGAGGTTCATGGCAAATCCATGCGCGCGTTTGTTGCAAGAAGGACGGAGTTTGCCCAATGCTTAAAGGATGCATGCGAGGAGGGCTGACCAGCTCTGCCTGACATGCGTCATGCAGCGCGCAAACCGCAAGTTTCAGGGCAGTGCGTCGCATCCGTCGCGAAATCTTGCTGCCAGTGGTTGCGGCAAACACCCAGCGGGCCGGGCGGCCGGTAAGAATGGTCTCGCATCTACTTGCAACCTGACTAGCCGTCTTAAGGGGCATGTCTTAACGCAAGGTAAATCGGACGAAGCAACCCCTTGAAATCATTGGCGTGAAAAAGTGTCCCATCATGGGACACTTTATTTCAGGCCTTTTCTAACGCGAAGGCATCGTGCAGGGCCTGCACGGCCAGTTCCATATATTTCCGGTCAATCAGCACCGAAATCTTGATCTCGGATGTCGTGATGACCTTGATGTTGATATTTTCGTCAGCCAGCGCCTTGAACATTGTCGCCGCCACGCCTGCGTGGCTGCGCATGCCAATGCCCACGACGGAAATCTTGGCCACGGCATCATCCACCACCAGCCGGTCATAGACGAAAGCCCCGGCAGCACTGCCCTCGGCAATAGCCTTTTCGGCCCGCATCACCTGGTTGGACGGGCAGGAAAAGGTCATGTCCGTGAACCCTTCCTCGGAGATATTCTGGATGATCATGTCCACGTTCACACCCGATTCCGCCAAGGGCCCAAAGATGGCGGCGGCCACACCGGGGCGGTCGGCCACGCGCAGCAGGGTCATCTTGGCTTCATCGCGGCTGTAGGCCACGCCGGAGACAACTTTTGATTCCATGATCTCATCCTCATCGCACACCAGTGTGCCTGAATTCTCATCCGTATCCTCGAATGAGGACAGCACCCGCAGCCGCACCTTGTAGCGCATGGCAAGTTCAACCGACCGCGTCTGCAGTACCTTGGCGCCTAGGGAGGCCAGTTCCAGCATTTCTTCAAATGCGATCTTTTCCAGCTTGCGGGCCTTCTTGGTGATGCGCGGGTCGGTGGTATAGACGCCATCAACGTCGGTATAAATGTCGCAGCGTTCCGCCCCAAAGGCCGCCGCAAAGGCGACGGCGGTGGTATCACTGCCACCGCGCCCCAGCGTGGTGATGCGGCCTTCGGCTGAAACGCCCTGAAAACCCGCCACGACGGCCACCTTGAAGCCTTCGGCAAACTTTGCGTCGATATTGGCACGGGGGATATCGACAAAGCGGGCAGAGGCATGGGCGGAGGTGGTCTGGATCGGCACTTGCCAGCCCTGCCATGACCGCGCGGGCACATCCATTTCCTGCAATGTCAACGCCATCAGGCCCGCCGTCACATTTTCACCCGATGAGACGACGGCATCATATTCCCTTGCGTCATACAGCGGCGAGGTGCCTTCGACCCAGCCCACCAGTTCATTCGTCTTGCCCGACATGGCACTGACAATGACAATCACGTCATAGCCGCGCTCAACCTCGCGCTTGACCTTGCCTGCGGCATTCTTGATGCGCGCAAGATCGGCCACCGAGGTGCCACCGAATTTCATTACCAAAAGCGGCATGGCTACCCCTTGCCCCTGCATCCCATAATCGCGCACGTCTTTATGCGGCAGATGCCGGGGGTGCAAGGGGGCGGGGGCCGTGCAGAAGCAGGCGTGCCGGGTGATTAGTGCGATTCAGCTTCTTCGCAGGCCATGTAGGCATCAAACACCCAGCCTATGGCATTATCGCTGGCCCATTTTTCGACAAAGACCCATTGCTTGCCCGCATGCTGCCGTTGTGCCACGGCCTGCACGACAGTGCCGTTCCGCAATGTCGCATAGATTTCGCCACCCGGTTCGCCGCGCGCATTCAGCGGGCTGCCTGTCGGGTCAGTCACAGTGCAGGACACGGCCTGAAATTCCTCGGCACTGTAGGGTTCGGCGGGAAGCCCCAAAGTTGTGCCGTCACAAGTGATATAGGCGCCAAACACCCAGGCACCGCCCAGATCAGACGAAAGCTCGCCGGGATTGAACCGCGCGACAAGCGCCCAGCGGTCGCCGTTCACCTCTTGATGTTCGATGAATTCCAGCTGGGTGCCGTTCGCCGCGGTGCTGACCACCGGCCCATTTGGCGATGTGCGGATGTTCAGCGGCGTGCCGGTAGGATCAGCGACGGTACAGATGGGCGCGCCACCGCAGGCAAGCGCGGCTGCGGGCAGCATCAGACATGGCAGAATCAGGCCGATGAAACGAGGGGTCATACACAGTCTCCTGACAAGCAGCCGATGTTTCACCGCAGGCTAAGCGCCAGTGTGGCGCCTGTCACCTGTGGAAATCCAGACTGCTACAGGGCGCGCCAGCCGATATCGCTGCGACAGAACCCTGCGGGCCAGTCGATTGCATCGACCAAGCCATAAGCGCGGGCGCGGGCATCAGCCAGCGTATCGCCGCGCGCGGTCACACCCAACACGCGGCCCCCGGTTGCCGTGATCTGGCCTGCAACCTCGGTCGTGCCTGCGTGAAATACCATATGTCGGCTGTCTTCGGCCAAGCCATCCAGCCCGCCAATCACGCTGCCCTTGGCATAGGCACCGGGATAGCCGTTGGCCGCCATCACCACGCACAGCGCATGGTCATCGGCCCAATGCACCTGTGCTGTCTCCAGCCGCCCTTCGGCGCAAGCCAGCATCAGGTCCAGCGCCTGCGCGCCAAGGCGCATCATCAGCACCTGACATTCGGGGTCGCCAAAGCGCGCGTTGTATTCCACCAGCCGTGCCCGGCCATCTGCAATCATCAGGCCCGCATAAAGCACCCCCTGATAGGGCGTGCCGCGCCGGGCCATTTCGCGGATCGTCGGCTCTACGATCTCGGCCATGGCCTGCGCCTGAATGGCTTGTGTCAGGACCGGGGCAGGGGAATAGGCCCCCATGCCACCCGTATTCGGACCCGCATCACCATCAAAGGCGCGCTTGTGATCTTGTGCTGTGCCAATGGGCAAGGCGTGCACGCCATCGGTCAGGATAAAGAAACTGGCCTCTTCGCCCTGCATGAATTCCTCAACCACCACTTCCGCGCCTGCCGCCCCCAGGGCCCCGCCGAACATGTCATCGACCGCAGCCAGTGCCTCGGCCAGCGTCATGGCCACGACCACGCCTTTGCCTGCGGCCAGGCCATCGGCCTTGATCACGATCGGCGCACCTTGCGCTGTAACATAGGCGCGCGCTGCCGCGGCATCGGTGAAATGCGCATAGGCCGCCGTGGGGGCAGCACAGGCATCGCATACCGCCTTGGTAAAGGCCTTTGATGCCTCTAACTGCGCCGCCGCCGCACTGGGGCCAAAGGTCAGAATGCCCGCTGCGCGCGCGGCATCGGCCACACCGGCAGCAAGCGGTGCCTCTGGCCCGACGATCAGGAAATCAATGGCGTTTTCTGCACAGAACCCCACCACCGCAGCACCATCCAGCACATCCAGATCAGCACATTCCGCCACACCTGCAATGCCTGCATTGCCGGGGGCCACGATCAGGCGGTCACATTTCGGGTTCTGCTTGACTACCCAGGCCAGCGCATGTTCACGTCCACCGGACCCGAGGATAAGGATGTTCATGGTGGCACCTTCGCTTGGCCTTTGCTGGCTTGCGTCATAAGGTTGGGCAAAGGGGGAGGCAAGGCATGGATGTGGAAGTCACGGTAGAAGCGTCCAAGACCCTCCCTGTGCTTTGGCCCTATCGGCTGGTCGAAGCCCTTGGCCTGATGGCCGTGCTATACGGGTTGGCGTCCGAGGCATGGTGGATTGCCATTTTGGGTGCCGTCACGATTGCCCTGATCTACGCCGTGTTTCGCAAACGTCACGGCAGGCAAGGCGGGCAAGGCAGCGACGGCGGTGGTGGTTTTCCAGATAATGACGGGGACGGTGGAGGTGATTGATGGACATGTTTGAAGACGGCCCCGCGCCCGCAAGCAATAGCCCTGAATTCAGCGTGTCTGAACTTGCCGGGGCCGTCAAACGTGTGATCGAGGGCGAATTCGGCCTCGTGCGGGTGCGCGGTGAGGTGGGGCGTGTCAGCCGCCCTGCCTCGGGGCATCTGTATTTCGACCTCAAGGATGACCGCGCGGTGATTGCGGCGATCAGCTGGAAGGGACAACTGGCCAAGATGCAGGTGCGCCCGGAAGAAGGCATGGAGGTTATCGCCACCGGCCGCATGACCACCTTTCCTGGCCAGTCCAAGTATCAGCTGATTGTTGAGGATATCGCGCCTGCCGGTGCCGGTGCGCTGATGGCCATGCTGGAAAAACGCCGCGCCGTGCTGGCCGCCGAAGGGCTGTTTGATGCGGCGCGCAAAAAGCCCATCCCCTACCTGCCGCGCACGATTGGCGTGATTACGTCACCCTCAGGCGCCGTGATCCGCGATATCCTGCACCGCCTGCGTGACCGCTTTCCCCGCCATGTGCTGATTTGGCCGGTGGCCGTGCAAGGGCAGTCCTGCGCGCCCGATGTGGCCGCCGCGATCCGGGGGTTCAACGCGCTGCCCGTGGATGGCCCCATCCCGCGCCCGGACCTTTTGATCGTCGCACGCGGCGGCGGCAGTCTGGAGGATCTGTGGGGCTTTAACGAAGAAATCGTGGTGCGCGCGGCGGCGGCCAGTGCGATTCCGCTGATCTCGGCGGTCGGGCATGAAACCGATACGACGCTGATTGATTACGCATCTGACCTGCGCGCGCCCACGCCCACGGCGGCGGCGGAAATGGCGGTGCCGGTGCGGGTGGAACTGCTGGCCACGCTGGATGCGCTGAATGCGCGGCAGACGCGCGGCATGGCGCAGATCACCCGGCGGCGCGGTGAACGCTTGCGTGACCTCGCGCGCGCCTTGCCACGGCTGGAGGGGCTGACGGCCACGGCTGCGCAGCGCTTTGATCTGTGGTCCGGCCGGCTGATCGGCGCCTTGGGGCAGGCCGCCATGCGCAAACGTCGCGGGTTTGATCCGCTGGCCGCCCTGCTGCGCCCGCGTTTGCTGACGGACCGCTTCGCCCGCGACATGCAGCGCCGCAACGCCCTGTCAGACCGTGCATCAGCCGCCATGGCCCGCCGCATCGAACGCAACGCCGACCGCCATCAGGCCCTTGCCGCACGCCTTGCCCCGGCCTTGGCCCGCCTGATCAGCGAAGCCGAGCGCAAACTGACCACCGGGCGAACAGAGCTTGCCACCCTGTCAGCCCGCCTTGATGCCGCACCCGCAATGCGGCTTTCATCGCTGTCCGAGCGGCTTGCCGCCCTTGACCGCACGCGCCAGACGCTGGGGTATCACCAGACATTGAAACGCGGGTATGCCGTGGTGCGCGGTGACGGCGATGTGGTCACCGGCAAGGCCGGGGCCGAAGCTGCAACCGCCCTGGAAATCGAATTCCACGACGGCAAACTTGCCCTTGGCGCGCGTCCGAAAAAGCCGAAAGCCGGCCCCGCTGGACAAGGCTCGCTATTCGACTGACCAATTCATCTTTGCCCAAATATCCTCGCCGAAGGCATCCGCCGCCAGCCGCAGGCACCTATGGCCGAAAGCTGACGCCGACCTGAGGCCCAAGGCAAACCAGCGGCTCTTTGGTGGGCATGGCCCTTGATACCGTGCCCCCCGGCCCATCACTTTCAAACACAGTAGTCACGTTCTTGCCATCGGTGAAATAGGTCCAGCACTTTGGCTCGGGGTCCAGTTCATAGACAAAACACACCTGGTCACCCTGATCATACCATGTGCCAAAGCGGCATTCGTCATCGGTAAAGGAAAACCGCACGCGGCGCCCCGGCAGATATTCCTCACGCCCCCACACGCTGAAATCATCAGCGTAATCAATGGTTTTGCCGGTCGCATAGGCCTCAAATTCGGTGGGCGTCATCACCCGTTCGGCCCATGCAGGCAGTGGCAATAGGAAGGCAAGTGTCAGGACAACACGCAGCATGGGCACCTCTTTGGGGCAAAAGGTAAACGAAAGCGTAGGGTTGCGCCATTCACGCCTTGGCGATCAGCCAGGGCCGCAGATGCGGGCGGATGGCGCGTTTCCACAGCGGCGGGAACAGCGCCAGGGTGCAGGCCATGGGCAGGGGCCATGGCAGCATCGGCGCATCAGTGGCCGCAGGCAGGCGCAGGCTGGGGTAGGCACGCGCCGGGTGGGCATGATGATCGGAATGGCGCGGGGCGTTCAGCATCATGGCGGATGAAAACCAGTGCGGCGCGTTCCACGAATGGCGCGGGCCCACGGGCTCAAGCCGCCCATCGGCGCGCCGCGCGCGTTGCAGGCCATAATGCTGCACATAATCCGACAGCATCAGTTGCACCTGTGCATGCAACCCAAGCGCTGCCCACGCCAGAAAGCCGCCCCATCCAGCCAGAGCAAAGCCAAAGGCAAGGGCCGCGGCGGCACCGCCAACATACCAGACATAGGGGTGCACGGCATGCCCACGCGCGCTTTCCATCTTCATGCCTTGCATGAAGGAACCCGTCCAGGCCCTTATGAAGAATAGATAAAAGCCTTCACCGCTGCGGGCCGTGTTCGGATCATCGCTGCTTGCCGCAAAGCGATGGTGCACATGGCGGTGCGCGGATGTGTGGTGGCCAAACAGCATAGAGATATAGACAAGGCCCCCCAGCCGGAACAGCCAGCGGTTGCCACGGTGGATCAACTCATGTGCCATGGGGTTCGATACCTGCCCGAACCACAGCCCCGCACCCAGAAACAGCCCGGCCTTTTCCCATGTGCCAAGGCCACTATCCCCGGCAATCGCCCAGACAACGACGGGAAAGGCCAGCAGGTGCCCAATGGCCAGCGCCACCAGCAGTGCATCGGCGGCAGGAAACTCGGCCCCCTCATCCGCGTCGCCCGCCACATAGGGAATGGCCTGATCCATCAGCGCGGCGAAGGCGGTCATGTACAGAAACACCGCCAGCACCCACAGCCCGCCAAGGCCAAGGCCTGCCGCAAACAGGGGCAAGGGGGCAAGGCTGGCCAAGGCGAACAGGATCATGGGCGCGCGCGTCATGGGCGGGAAAGTAGCATGGCGTTCGGGTCCTGACACCCCCCACATTGGAAACGGACTATTCCGCCGCAGGGCCAGAGTGCCCTTTTCAGCGGGCCGCAGAACGATTAGGTCAGGGAAAACCAGCCGGGGCGCGCATGTCATTCTTCAAGAAACTTAAAGACAAGCTTTTCCGATCATCAGACAAGATTGGCGAAGGGCTGGATGCGCTAGTCAGCGATGGCGCAGCACAGGACACAGCGCCAGAGGCGATGGCCGATGTTGCGCCACCCGCGCCTGGGCAAACGCCTGAGCCGGTGCCAGCGCCCGCCCAATCGCGCGTGCAGGAGGCAAAGCCCGCGCCCGCGCCAGCCAATCCCGCCCCGGACCCCGCGCCCGAACCTGCCAAGCCCGGCATTCTTGGACGGCTGTTCGGACGCGCAGCATCAGCAGAGGAACCGCGCCGCATTCTGGATGATGCGATGCTGGAAAGTCTGGAAGACCTGCTGATCCAGGCCGACATGGGCGTGGATACGGCCACCCGCGTGACCGCCAATATTGCCGAGGGCCGACTTGGCCGGCGCATTTCGGCCACCGAACTGCGGCAGGCGCTGGCAACGGAAGTAGCGCGCATCATGGAACCCGTGGCACGTCCCTTGCCACTGTATCCGCAAAAGCCGCAGGTCGTTCTGGTGGTGGGCGTGAACGGGTCAGGCAAGACCACGACCATCGGGAAACTCGCCAGCCAGTTCAAGGCCGCCGGAAAATCGGTTGTCATTGCGGCGGGCGATACGTTCCGTGCAGCGGCCGTCGAACAGTTGCAGATCTGGGGCACGCGCGCCGGTGTGCCGGTGCTGACAGCGCCTGAGGGAAGTGATCCGGCCAGCCTTGCCTTTGATGCGCTGACAAAAGCGCAGGCCGAAGGGGCAGACCTTCTGATGATCGACACGGCAGGCCGCCTGCAGAACCGCGCTGACCTGATGGAAGAACTGGCCAAAATCGTGCGCGTCATCCGCAAGGTTGATGCGACTGCCCCGCACAACACGCTTCTGGTGCTGGATGCCACCACAGGGCAGAACGCACTATTGCAGGTGGAAATTTTCCGCAAGATTGCGGATGTTTCTGGCCTTGTCATGACCAAACTCGATGGCACGGCCAAGGGTGGCGTGCTGGTGGCGCTGGCTGACAAGTTCGGTCTGCCCATTCACGCCATCGGTGTGGGTGAACAGATTGATGATCTGGCACCCTTTGACCCGGAAGATTTTGCCAAGGCACTGGTGGGGTTGGAATAATGGCACAAAAACCCATCAGTGCAGGCCTGAAGCAGGTGTTGGAGCTTGGCCCGACCGTGGTGTTTTTCTTGATCTACATGTGGATCAAGAATGACACCTTCACCATTGCGGGCACCGCCTATTCCGGCTTCATCGTGGCGGCCCTTGTGTTCGTGCCGATCATTCTGGGGTCCATCGCGGCGCTGTGGTATCTGACGGGCACGATCAGCCGCATGCAGATTTTCACGGCCTTCATGGTGCTGTTCTTTGGCGGCTTGACCGCGTATTTCAACGATGAGCGGTTCTTCAAGATGAAGACCACCATCGTTTACAGCTGCATGGCGGGGCTTCTGGCGATTGGCCTGTTGCGCGGGCAAAGCTGGCTGAAATTCGTGCTGGGCGAGGTGCTGCCGATGCGCGACGCTGGCTGGATGATCCTGACGCGGCGCTTGTGCGCGGCATTCGCGGCGCTGGCCGTGGCGAATGAGCTGGTCTGGCGCAACATGTCCAACGATGCCTGGGTCACGATTGAAACCTTCGGCTTTCCTGTGGCGCTGGCGGCGTTCCTGTTCTTGCAGATATTCACACTGCAGAAATACATCATTGAGGATGATGTGAAGAAGTAGGTTGCGCAGCCCGCTGGGGGGCACCAGCGGGGCCGTATCAGGCGGGGTGCAAGGCCTGCGCCATGGGTTGGGCGGCGCTGTTTGTGCTGTGCATCTGCGCCAGATGCGCCGCCAGAACGGGAACAGGCAGGGCGCCCGTCATGATTGCGCGGTACAGCGTAAATGCGCCGGGGCGCAGATAGGCGGACCAGTGGCAGATGCGCGCACGGGCGGGGGCGACGGGATAGCCAAGGTCGGCCAGACAGGCGCGGGTCGCGGCATGGTCGATCTGCAGGTCGTGCCAATGCGGGGCGGCAAGACCAAGGCCATGGCCAAGGCCGCCGTCAAGACCTGCACCAATCACCCATCTCAGGCCCGCGTCATAGAACCAGTTGTCATGTGTGCAGATGTTGGTGATGTCGGTGCCCTTTGACCTTGCGGCGGCAATGCGGGCGGCGCGGCGCAATTCGGCGGCGGCCAGCAGCACCACGCTTTTCACGCGTGCGGCGGGCAAAAGGCTGATGGCGCGCAGGGCCACACGTGCGCCAAAGGAATGGGCAATGATGTGGATGGGCCGGTCTGCGGGCAGCAATGCAATCAGCGCTGCAAGCTGCCGCCCGGCATGGCCTGCGCGCGCGTAGGCCCCCCAGATCAGCCCGCGCGCAGGC
>JBJOQW010000147.1:0-9498 GCA_046049665.1 Pseudomonadota bacterium
CCGTGGCGCCGCCCTGCGCACAGACCCCGGCCATGCGGGCGACCCGGCCCTTGATACCGCCTTGTTCGATCCCCCCCTCGGCGGCCTTCGGCTGGATTACCTTCTGCCATCAGCCACCCTGCCCGTCACGGATACCGGCGTGCTGTGGCCCCCGGCGTCTGATCCCTTGTCCGCACCGTTGCAGGAAGCCTCACGCCACCGCCCTGTCTGGGTCGATGTCACGCTCCCTTGAACTTTGCCCTGCCACCCGCTAGGCCATCCGCGAACATTTTGCCGGAGCCCAGCCATGCCAAACCCTTCCCTTCTGATCCTTGCCGGTGATGGTATCGGCCCCGAGGTCATGGCCGAGGTCAAAAAGATCATTCATTGGTTCGGCACCAAACGCGGCGTGACCTTTGACGTGACCGAAGATCTTGTCGGCGGCTGCGCCTATGACAAGCACGGCGTGCCCCTGCATGATGACACGATGGCAAAGGCCCAGGCGGTGGATGCCGTGCTGCTGGGCGCCGTTGGTGGGCCGCAGTATGACAACCTTGATTTCAGCGTGAAGCCCGAACGCGGCCTTTTGCGCCTGCGCAAGGAAATGGACCTGTACTCCAACCTGCGCCCCGCCCAATGCTTTGATGCGCTGGCGGATTTTTCGTCCTTGAAAAAGGATATCGTGGCGGGCCTTGATATTGTCATCGTGCGCGAACTGACCTCTGGCGTCTATTTCGGTGAGCCACGCGGGATTTTCACCGAAGGCAATGAACGCGTCGGCATCAACACGCAGCGCTATACGGAATCCGAGATTGCCCGTGTGGCGCGCTCAGCGTTTGAGCTGGCCCGCAAGCGCGCGAACAAGGTCTGTTCGATGGAAAAGGCCAATGTGATGGAATCGGGCATCCTGTGGCGGCAGGTGGTGCAAGAGATTCACGACAAGGAATATCCGGATGTGGCCCTGTCGCACATGTATGCGGATAATGGCGCGATGCAGCTTGTGCGCTGGCCCAAGCAGTTTGATGTGATCGTGACCGACAACCTGTTCGGCGATGTGCTGTCGGATTGCGCGGCCATGCTGACGGGCAGCCTGGGCATGCTGCCCTCGGCCAGCCTTGGGTCGCCCATGGCGAACGGGCGGCCGAAGGCGCTGTATGAACCGGTCCACGGATCGGCCCCCGATATCGCGGGCACGGGCAAGGCGAACCCCATCGCCTGCATCCTGTCCTTCGCGATGGCGCTGCGCTATTCGTTTGATATGGGTGCTGATGCCACGCGGGTGGAAAAGGCCGTGGAAAAGGTGCTGGCCGATGGGCTGCGCACGGCTGATCTGCTGGGCCCTGAAGGCGGCACGCCGATCACGACGACCCAGATGGGTGATGCGGTGCTGGCCGCGCTGGACGCGAGCCTGTAAAGGCAAGTGTCCCATGATGGGACGCTTTTGGATATCAATAAAATCAATGACTTGGGTCAGCGCGTTCAAGAATTGTTAACTTCTGCCCAACGCTTGCCCGGTTAAAGCCCTGCCTCGAGCCGGGTCAGAAGTGTTGCGAGCATGGCCTCGCAGCGCGCAAGCTGTTCGATACTGACCCATTCATCCGGCTTGTGCCCCTGCGCCATGCTGCCCGGCCCGCAGATCACTGTCGGAATGCCCAGCCGCGCGTCAAACAGCCCGCCCTCGGTGCCGAAGGCCACCTTGATCGTGCCATTCGCCCCTGTCAGTGATTGCACGAAGCGCACCACAGCAGCATCTGACGGCGTTCCCAACCCCGGATAATCCCACAGGCGTTCGATACTGATTGCTGCTTCTGGGAATTCCGCCCGCAAGGGCGCCACAATCGCATCTGCCGCCGCCTGCGCACGCCCGATCAATGCGCCCACATCCTCGCCCGCGGGGCTGCGGATTTCCCAATCCACCGTTGCCGTGTTCGGCACGATGTTCACCTGCACCCCGCCCTGCATCTTGCCGGCATGCAGCGTGGCGTAGGGCACGTCATAATCGCCGTCCTGCACCCCGCGCAGTGCCACATCTGCCTGAATGGCGCGCAGGGCCACGATGAAATCGGCCGCCAGATGCAGCGCGTTCAGCGCCATCGGCGCCAGCGCCGAGTGCCCTTCACGCCCCAGGCATGTTGCCCGCAAGGCCACCTTGCCCTTGTGCCCCGTGGCCACCTGCATGCCCGTGGGTTCACCCACGATGCACATGGCCGGACGCACGGGCGCTGCTGCCAGCATATCGATCAGGGACCGCACACCCATGCAGCCGATTTCCTCATCATATGACAGGGCCAGATGCAGCGGCACCTTCAGCGGGCGCTGCGCTGCATCAAGCATTGCGGCAATGGCACAGGCCACAAACCCCTTCATATCCGCCGCACCGCGCCCGTAGATGCGGCCATCAGACATGGTCATTTCGAAAGGTGGTTTTGTCCAGGCCTGCCCGGTCACAGGCACAACATCGGTATGGCCCGACAGCATGACCCCTGCGCCATCCGGGCCGACGGTGGCGTAAAGATTGGCCTTGGTGCCTTCGGGATTGGCAATCAACGTGGCCGTGATGCCAGAGGCGGCCAACAGGCCCTGCACATAGATCATCAGATCCATGTTCGGGTTGGCGCTGACCGTGTCAAAGCTGATCAGGCGGGACAGGATGTTTTGCATCTGCATGGTCAAGCACCTAGCACGGCCCGCCCTTTTGGAACAGCATTGCGCGGCCGGGCGTCTGAAAATTTTAGTACTAAAATTTTCAGTCACCGCACCATGCGGCATTGAAAGCAGGGACTGGGGCAAGCGTAGGGGCCAGGTTGCAAAAGCCATTCGCTTTTTCCCGGGCAGCCGCTAGATGAGGCACAGCCAAAAGGAGACGCGCATGACCAATGATCCATTCTTTATTGCTGCCGGTCTGGCGGCACTTGGGGTGCTTGGGGTGCTGCTGCTGGGCATTGGCAGCTTTGGCAAAGGCGGAGAGTTCAACCGCAAGCATGCCAACAAGCTGATGCGCTATCGGGTGATAGGGCAGTTTGTTGCGGTGGTTCTGGTGATGATTGCGGTGTGGATGCAAGGCAGGGGGAACTGAACGTGGTCGTACTTTCCAAGATTTACACCAAGACCGGCGATGCAGGCGAAACGGCGCTTGGCAATGGGGCGCGGGTGGCCAAGCATTCCTTGCGGGTGTCGGCCTATGGCACGGTGGATGAGGTGAATGCGACCGTGGGGCTGGCACGCCAGCATGCCAGCGGCGATGTGGATGCGGCCCTGATGCGTGTGTCGAATGACCTGTTCGATCTGGGGGCCGATCTGTGCACGCCGGACATGCACAAGGATGCGGAGCTGCCTTACACGCCGCTGCGGATGATTGCGGCACAGGTCAGCCGTCTGGAGACGGAGATTGACGCCATGAACGCGCGGCTGACGCCGTTGCGCAGTTTCATTCTGCCGGGCGGATCGGCGTTGGCGGCGCAACTGCACCTGTGCCGCACGGTGTGCAGGCGGGCCGAACGCGGCGTGGTCGAGCTGGCGACGATGGAGGAGGTGAACCCCGAGGCTGTGAAATACCTGAACCGCCTGTCGGACTGGTTCTTTGTGGCAGGGCGTATTGCCAACAACGACGGGAAGGATGATGTGTTGTGGGTGCCGGGCCTGACGCGCTGACTGATCGCCCTTGGCAATTAAAACGCGGCGTCC
Source organism: Pseudomonadota bacterium (assembly GCA_046049665.1). Classification (GTDB taxonomy): domain Bacteria; phylum Pseudomonadota; class Alphaproteobacteria; order Rhodobacterales; family Rhodobacteraceae; genus JAAFHS01. The sequence goes on from JBJOQW010000147.1 coordinate 3,664, forward strand.
TGCCGCCTCTTTGGGTCGTATTTGGTCTGTATCCGGGGCGCATGACGCGGTAATCAGGCCGCGTAAACACAGGGCTGCAGCCCGCAAGTGAAGGATTCGTGCCGATGAAGGTTCTTGTCCCAGTCAAACGGGTGATCGACTATAACGTGAAGGTGCGCGTCAAGGCCGATGGGTCAGGCGTTGATCTGGCGAATGTGAAGATGTCGATGAACCCCTTTGACGAAATCGCCGTGGAAGAGGCGATTCGTCTGAAGGAAAAGGGCGTGGCGACCGAGGTGGTCGTGGTGTCGATCGGCGTAAAGCAAGCGCAGGAAACGCTGCGCACGGCGCTGGCGATGGGCGCGGACCGCGCGATCCTGATCGAAGCGACGGACAATGTGCAGACCGATATCGAACCGCTGGCGGTGGCCAAACTGCTGGCAGCCGTGGTCAAGGAAGAAGGTCCGGGTCTGGTGCTGTGCGGCAAGCAGGCGATTGACAATGACATGAACGCGACAGGACAGATGCTGGCGGCACTGCTGGGCTGGTCGCAGGCGACCTTTGCATCGGAACTGGCTATCGCGGGTGATACGGCGACGGTAACGCGCGAAGTGGACGGGGGTTTGCAAACGATCACGGTCAAGATGCCGGCGATCGTGACGGTTGACCTGCGTCTGAACGACCCGCGCTATGCAAGCCTGCCGAACATCATGAAGGCCAAGGCCAAGCCTTTGGCCATGAAGACGCCTGCGGATTACGGTGTGGATGTGGCCCCGCGTCTGGCGGTGGTAAAGACGGTTGAACCTGCCGGGCGCAAGGCCGGGGTCAAGGTAGGTTCGGTGGCGGAACTGATTGCGAAACTCAAAGACGAAGCGGGGGTGATCTGATGGCTGTTCTTCTTCTGGCAGATGTCATTGATGGCGCACTTGGTGTTGATCAGGTGGCCAAAACCCTGACGGCGGTGAAATCGCTCGGCCCGGTGACGGTGCTGGTGGCGGGCACGGGCGGTGATGCGGCGGCGGCCGAGGCGGCAACGCTGGCGGGTGTGGCACGCGTGATTTTTGCTGATGATCATGCCTATTGCCATGCGATGGCGGAACCGACGGCCACGCTGATCCAGTCGCTTGCGGGGGATTACAGCCATATCGTGGCGCCCTCGGGTGCATTTTCCAAATCGGTGCTGCCACGCGTGGCGGCCTTGCTGGACGTGATGGTGATTTCGGAAGTGCTGGCGGTGATTGACGCCGATACGTTCGACCGCCCGATCTATGCTGGCAACGCGATTCAGACGGTGAAATCGTCGGATGCGAAAAAGGTGATGACCATCCGCACGGCCACGTTTGACGCGGCGGGCAAGGGCGGCAGCGCCCCGGTGGAAAAGATCACGACAGCTGCTGATGGCAGCCTGTCAGCCTGGGTGGAAGACAAGGTCGCCTCATCCGACCGGCCGGAACTGACCAGTGCCGGGATTGTGGTGTCGGGCGGGCGCGGCGTGGGTAGCCAGGCTGACTTCGCGATGATCGAAAAGCTGGCTGACAAGCTGAACGCCGCTGTCGGTGCCAGCCGCGCCGCCGTTGATTCGGGCTATGCCCCGAACGACTGGCAGGTGGGCCAGACCGGCAAGGTGGTGGCGCCGAACCTCTATGTGGCCGTTGGCATTTCGGGTGCCATCCAGCATCTGGCGGGCATGAAGGACAGCAAGGTGATCGTCGCCATCAACAAGGATGAAGAAGCGCCGATCTTTCAGGTGGCCGATTATGGGTTGGTGGCAGACCTGTTCACCGCCGTGCCAGAGCTGATTGAAAAGCTGTAATCCTGCCTTCAGCTGACAACAGGGCGCCCCTTGACCGGGCGCCCTTTTTCATACGCCCAGATCGCGCAGCACCGGCAACAGCCGTTCGGCAATGCTGCGGTGGGCACGGGGGCCGGGCATGCCTGCCTCGACCGCGAGATTGTGCATCAGATCATCTGGCGAAGGACGCTCGACCGGGGGCGAAAGTTCGATGAAGCGGGCGGCGCGCTGTGCGACACACGTCACCATCGACCGGTCCACAAATGCTGGGTAGCGTGGTCCGATCTGGGCAGATGCGTCCGCCAATGGTGCCTGCGCCCCTGTCCATAACAGCACGGTCTTGGGCCCAAGCCGTGCCATCAGCGCCATCATCTGCGTTGTCCAGCGTTCTTGCAACGCGGCCACGATCAGGCCGAACCGCTCTCGCGAGACGGCACTGAGCGATTGCAGCAAATGGCGCGTGAAATGGAATTCGGTGAAGTCCACTTCGGGAAACAACGCCCGCAGATCGGCCGTAACCCCCAGAACGCGGTCATTGCGGCGGGGATGCACGGAATAAAAGCAGTTGCTTTGATTCTGCGCACCCATGACCTGCACAACCACTGCACCTGCATTTTCGGCCAAACGCCCCACTTCTTCATCCGCCAGAAACACCTCTGGCCCGGCATTGGCGACACCCAGGTTCACCACAGGCAGGCCAAGTGCAATTTCCAGATGTTCAGCAAAGGGTTGCGCCACATACTTGCCAAAGGTTTCAGTACTGCCAAGCACAGCCACATACCGCCCGGCCACGCTGCGCGCAGGGCCGCGGAACACCAGTTTTGATACACCATAATGACATGGCGCATAGTCGAGCGCCCCCGCGCCCGGCATTTGAAAAGCCATCACACCCACCAATTTCGTCTACACCCATGCGGCAGAATGGCGGCAAAGTCTTGTCAAAAGGCTAAAGTTGGCATCTGCATCGAATTTGCAGCATTGCGCTGCAGTGCAGCGCCCTTGCGGTCATGGGCGGTTGGGGCCTATGGTCGCGCGGATCATGAAGGGGGCCGGACATGGGCGTGCAAAGCGTTGGCGTTGTGGGCGCAGGGCAAATGGGCAGCGGGATTGCGCATGTTTTCGCGCTGGCCGGGTTCGATGTGCTGATGACCGATATCAAGGCCGACAGCCTGACAGCCGCCATGGCGCTGATCGACCGGAATATCGAACGGCAAGTGACCAAAGGCAAGGTCATGCCTGCCGACAAGCGCGCGGCAATGGCCCGGATCAAGACCACCTTGACGCTGACCGATTTAGGCCAGTGTGACCTGATCATCGAAGCCGCCACCGAGCGGGAAACCGTGAAGCAAGCCATTTTCGAAGACCTGGTGCCGCATCTGAAGCCAACGACGATTCTGACATCGAACACGTCGTCCATATCCATCACGCGGCTGGCCAGCCGCACGGACCGGCCGGAAAAGTTCATGGGGTTTCACTTCATGAACCCGGTGCCGGTGATGCAACTGGTTGAATTGATACGCGGAATCGCGACAGACGCGGAGACCTATGACACGCTGCATGCGGTGGTCAAAAAGCTGGGCAAGACGGCGGCAAGTGCCGAGGATTTCCCGGCCTTCATCGTGAACCGCATCCTGATGCCGATGATCAATGAGGCGGTCTATACGCTGTATGAGGGCGTGGGGTCGGTGAAAAGCATCGACGAATCGCTGAAGCTGGGTGCGAACCATCCGATGGGGCCGCTGGAACTGGCGGATTTCATCGGGCTGGATACGTGTCTGGCCATCATGAACGTGCTGCATGACGGGCTGGCGGATACGAAATACCGGCCCTGCCCGCTGCTGACGAAGTATGTGGAGGCGGGGTGGCTGGGGCGCAAGACGCAGCGGGGGTTTTATGATTATCGGGGCGAAGTGCCGGTGCCGACGCGGTAGTGTTACGATTTCTCTGCGATAAATCTGAATTTTCGTAGAAAATTCGGGGTCAGCGGCCCAACGCCAGCGTATGCTCCCGCAACCACGCCAGAAACCCGCGCGGGTTGCCGTCCCATTTCTTCAGCTCTTCCGCCGGGATGGCCGCGCCGATCACCGGGCGTTGCGGTTTGAACAGGCTCCGCTTGATTTCGTACAGCAGCAGGCCCTGACGGATCGTGTCGGACACCTTATTGGCAATCAGAAAGGCGCGGCTGTTCTGGCCCGGAAAGAAGATCGGCACGATCGTGGCCCCGGTGGATTTCACGATCTTGTGGGTAAAGACGTTCCATTCCGCCTCAACCGCCGGGCCCCACCAGCCTTCGGACATGGCGACCTTGCCCGCCGGGAACAGGATGATCAGGCCGCCTGCCTTGAGGTGGCGCACGGTTTCATCGCGCATCTGCAGGCCAAGTTCGCGCGCGTTATCCTCGTGCGGGAAGGGCACGGGGATCATGAATTCCTCAACCTCGGGGATGCCGGTCAGCAGGCTGCGGGTGAGGATCTTGAAATCGGCGCGCACACGGCAGACCATTTCGGCCATGACCATGCCATCCACAAGGCCGGATGGGTGATTGGCCACCACGACCACCGGGCCGGTTTTGGGGATATGGGCAATTTCGGCATCGGGCGTATCAATGCGGATGCCCATATGGCGAATGGCCTTGGGCCAGAAGGGTGCGCCATGTGGGGCGCCGGATTTCTCAAAACTGCGGATCAGGCGCAAAAGCTGAATCTTGGCGGTCAGCCATTCCAGCGCGCGGATGGTGCCAGCCTTCCAGGGGTTCTTGAAAGTACCGGCATAAGACAGGCGGCGCATGTCATAGGCACGGTTCGCCGCGGTTGCACGCTGCGCCTCTGCTATCTTGATTTGCGACTGTTCGGTCACCAAGCGCCCGCCTTTGCTTTCAGCGCTTCAGTAATCCTCACCGAAGCGGTTCGCAACCAGCGTACCCAACGCGTCGGCAAGAACCGCCGCATCAGCCCCGCTTGTTGTGACCTCAATAGAGGTTCCGCGGCTGGCTGCCAACATCAAAAGCCCCATGATGCTGTCGCCCGACACGGTCATGCCATCACGGCTGACCTCGGCCCGGGCATCATGCGCCTCGACCACCTCAACGAACTTGGCGGATGCGCGGGCATGCAGGCCCTTTTCATTCACAATCTGAAAGACGCGTGTGGTGGAATTCATTCAGGCCCCGGGCCCCATGTCGAGGCAGTTGATGTACTTTCGACCTGCATCAAGTGCTGCGGCAACGGCATCGGGGACAGACATATCACGCGACTTTGCCAGTTTGATCAGCATGGGCAGGTTGGCACCATACATGATGCGCCGGTTTGCGCCGACGCAAGCCATAAGTGACAGGTTTGACGGTGATCCGCCGAACATGTCGGTCACAACGACCACGCCCTGCCCGGCATCAACGGCATTGGCGGCAGCGCAGATCTCGGCCTGTTTGCCGCTGCGGTCATGATCATCTTCGATGGCAATGGCGCGCATGCCGTTTTGCGGGCCGACGACATGTTCCACGGCTGACAGATATTCTCGGGCAAGCCCGCCATGCGCGACGATCACGATACCAATCACGGGTGCACCCTGGTGTTGCTGCCCGCTGTTTCGCCCAGCCTGCGTTCCAGTTCGCGGTGACGCTTCGATACGGTCCATCCTGCCTCAACAAGGTTAGCGCCAAGAATTTCCACCATGGCGACAGATCGGTGCTGCCCGCCGGTACAGCCAAAACCGATGGCCAGATGCGCCTTGCCTTCGTCCAGATGGGCGGGAAGCAGGAACAGGATCAGATCACGCAGCCGTTCCTGAAAGGTATCAAAGCGGGGATCACGGCGGATATAGGCTTCGACCGCGGGATCGCGCCCATCAAGCATGCGCAGATCCTTGACCCAATGGGGATTGGCCAGAAAGCGGCAATCGAACACCATATCAACACCACGCGGCAAACCTCGGCGATAGCTGAAGGATTGCAGCGAAACAGCCAGCGCACCGGCACTGTCGCGCCCGAAGATGCGGCTGATTTCGGCCTTCAGGTCATGCACGGAAAGATCGGTGGTGTCGATCAGGTGATCGGCACGCACCCGCAC
>JBJOQW010000148.1:0-5869 GCA_046049665.1 Pseudomonadota bacterium
ACCACCGTCACATCCTGCGCAAACTTCCCTGCATCAAAAATCTGGCTCCAGCGATAGGAAAACCAGCCATTGCGCACCACCAGAACGCGCCCCTGCCCGAACTGCCGCGCCACGGCCTCCATCGCATAAGACCCGCCACCCGGCACCAAGGCCACCGCTTCGGCCTGATACACGTCACGCAGCATGGATGAGATATCGCGCATAACGCCCTGAAATTTCTTGGACATATGGTTCAGGCTGCGGTCCGTGAACACGACCGAGAATTCGTCCAGTCCACCACCATCAACATTTGCGTGCAAAGCGGGCATTCGTTCCTCCATCTCTTTGATCTAACCTAGCAGAAAACCGAAAAGTTCAACCGCCCACTTCCGACACCTTATATTGCGCGCGCTCCAGCCAATCGGGCGCAATCTCTACGCCCCAGCCCGGCGCATCGGGCACGGTGACATGGCCATCCGTGACCGCATAGGGGTTGCCCAGAAACAGCCCGTCTTGCCAAGGATAATAGTCCAGCCCCTCGATCGACAGTTCCAGATACTTGCCCGCATTGGGCAGCGCTTTGAGCAGATGCATCGTGCACATTGTGACAAGGCTCAGGTTTGCGGCATGTGGCGTGACGGGCAGACCCTGGGCTGCGGCCATGCGGCAGACCTCCAAGCTTCGGTGGATGCCGCCCATGTACATCACATCCGGCTGGGCAATATCCACGGCGTTGCGGTCAAACATCAACTGCCAGCTGGAATATTCGCAATCCTGCTCACCCCCCGCGACGTCAATGGCCAGGGCCGCGCGCACTTCGGCTGTCTGGTCGGGTTCCCAATAGGGGCAAGGTTCCTCGAAATGGCCAATGCCATTGTCTTCCAGCATGCGCCCCACGGCAATGGCGCGCGCCGGCGAATAGCAGGAGTTGCCATCCACCAGTTTATCAATACCGTCTCCCAAGGCCTTGGACACAATGGGAATAACCGCTTCCGTCCGTCCCGGCCATTCGTCCCGGTCGCGCCCGCATTCCGCCCCCACCCGCCATTTGAACGCCGTAAAGCCCTGCTCATCCCGCAGCCGCACAAAACGCGCCGCCTCATCCTCGGGTGTGATGTCGCGCTTCATGCTGCTGGCATAGGCGCGCAGCGGGCCCGGCGAGCCGCCCAGAAGGCTGACCACAGGCTTGCCCTCCAGCTTGCCGCGCAAATCCCACAGCGCCGTATCGAGCCCCGTCATCGCCCGGCGCAGGTAACTGCCCGGATATTTGTGCTCACGCTCACCGATCAGCGCCAGCGTATCGGCAAAATCAAGCGCATCGCGGCCAAGGGCATGCGGTGCGATCTGGCGATGAAAGACCTGCGCTGTGATGTCGGCGTTATAGGTGGACAACTGCCCCCAGCCCTGCGCGCCCGTGTCCGAGGTCGCCCGCACAAAGCACACGAATTCCGTGCCAAAGGTTTCCAGTTTTGCGATCTTCATCTTGGTCCCTGCCCTTGCTCCTTGGCCCTGACAGGCCGCGTCGCTGATGGCCGCGCGAAGAAAGCTGTCAGGCTTGATGAGCGGACCCTAGCCAAGCCCCACCACCCTGTCATTGCCAATTCCGCCCCTCACAGCGGCCCCGGGCGACGTTCCTCGGTCAACAGCACATTCGCCTCTACCTGCCCCACCCCTGGCAAAGTCATGATCCGCCGCCGCAACACGCGTTCAAAATCTGCAATATCCCGCGCCACCACCCGCAGCCGGTAATCAAACAGCCCCAGCACATGCTGCACCACCTGCACCTCCGGAATCGCCGTCACCGCCCGTTCAAAATCCTCCAGCGATACCCGCCCCTTCGTCGCCAGCTTGATCCCCAGAAACACCGTCACCCCGAACCCAAGCGCCGGTTTGTCCACCACCACCCGCTGTCCCGCCAGCACCCCCGTCTCTTCCAGCCGCCGGATGCGCCGCCACGCCCCCGGCTGGCTTAGCCCAAAGCGCCGCCCCAAGGCCCCGGCGTTCTGCGTTGCATCCGCCACCAGCGCCCGCAAAAGTGCCCGGTCGATATCATCCAGATCAATCATACAGGCAGCGCCTCACCATCCTTGATCGTCGCAATCAGCATGAGCGCCTCGATATCCGCGATGTGCGGCAGCGTCAGAATGCGACTGCGGTAAATCTCCTGATACTGCGCCATATCCCGCGCGATCACGTTCAACCGCACATCCACCCGCCCCAGAAAGGTTTCAATCGCCACCACCTCTGGCACCTCGCGTGCCGCCGCCAGAAAATCGTCAAACGCCCGCGCATCCGTCTTGTCCAACGTAAAGCGCAGGGAAACCTCCACCTCATAGCCAAGCGCCCGCCAGTCGATCACCGCGCAGCGCCCCTTGATCACCCCCGCCTCCGCCAGCCGCTCCAGCCTGCGCCAGCAGGTGCCCACCGTCACCCCAGCCCGCTCTGCCAGCACCTGCGTCGCCACAGCCGGTTCTGCCAGCAACTGCCGCAGGATGCGTCGGTCCGTGTCATCCAACTGCATGAAAATTTCACCTTTTCAGAATATCGCGCATGATTTTTCGTAGAAAAATCGTTCCTTGTCAAACTTCGCAGCTTTCACCACCGCAAAACCCCTATTTTCCCCCCATCAACCGCAAAGGAGAACGCCATGCGCGTGTATTATGACCGTGACTGCGACATCAACCTGATCAAGGACAAGAAGGTCGCCATCCTTGGCTACGGCAGCCAGGGCCATGCCCATGCCCTGAACCTGCGCGATTCAGGCGCCAAGAACGTTGTCGTCGCCCTGCGCCCCGGTTCTGCGTCCGCCAAGAAATGCGAGGCCGAAGGCCTCAAGGTCATGGACATTGCCGCCGCCGCCGCTTGGTGCGACCTGATCATGTTCACCATGCCAGACGAGCTGCAGGCCGACACCTACAAGAAATACGTGCATGACAACCTGCGCGAAGGCTCCGCCATCGCCTTTGCCCATGGCCTGAACGTGCATTTCGGCCTGATCGAGCCGAAAAAGGGTGTTGACGTCATCATGATGGCCCCAAAGGGCCCCGGCCACACTGTGCGCGGCGAATACACCAAGGGCGGCGGTGTGCCCTGCCTCGTCGCTGTCCACCAGGACGCGACCGGCAAGGCGATGGACATCGGCCTGTCCTACTGCTCCGCCATCGGTGGCGGGCGTTCGGGCATTATTGAAACCAACTTCCGTCAGGAATGCGAAACCGACCTCTTCGGCGAACAGGCCGTGCTCTGCGGTGGCCTGGTTGAACTGATCCGCATGGGGTTCGAGACGCTGGTGGAAGCCGGTTACGAGCCGGAAATGGCCTATTTCGAATGCCTGCACGAAGTGAAGCTGATCGTCGACCTGATCTATGAAGGCGGCATTGCCAACATGGATTACTCCATCTCCAACACCGCCGAGTATGGCCAGTATGTGTCAGGCCCGCGTATCCTGCCGTATGATGAAACCAAGGCGCGGATGAAAGCCGTTCTGACAGATATCCAGACCGGCAAGTTCGTGCGTGACTTCATGCTTGAAAACAGCGTGGGCCAGCCCACGATCAAAGCGTCGCGCCGTTCCAACGACGAACACCAGATCGAACTGGTGGGCAAGAAACTCCGCGACATGATGCCATGGATTTCCAAGGGCAAGATGGTGGACCGCGCGCGGAACTGATTGCGGTGCGCTATAGCGCACCCTACGATGGGCGGGCGGCCTTCATGGCCGCCCTTTTCGTTTGGGGGCAGCATGGGCAGACTATCTGGCAAAGTGGCAATTATCACCGGCGGGGCCACCGGCATGGGCGGGGCTGCCAGCCGCCTGTTCGCCGCCGAGGGGGCAAAGGTCGGTATCCTTGACCACAACCTTGCCGCGGCCGAGGCGACCGCCGCCCAGATCCGTGATGCCGGCGGCCTTGCCATCGCCGTGCAGGCCGATGTGTCACATGCCGCGCAGGTCACCACCGCTGTGGGCACCGTCACCGCCGCATTCGGGCCCATCACCGTGCTGTTCAACCATGCAGGCACGATCGTGATAAAACCCTTTCTGGAGACGACCGAGGAAGAATGGGACTGGCTTCATGCCGTCAACGTCAAGGGAATGTTCCTGACGACAAAGGCCGTCTTGCCGCAAATGATCGCCGCAGGTGGTGGGTCCATCGTCTGCACCTCGTCCATTTCAGCCGTCGCAGGCACGCCGATGGAGGTGCTGTATGACACCACCAAAGGGGCCGTGCACATGTTCGCCCGCGCGATTGCTGTGGAATTCCGTGACCGCAATATCCGCTGCAACGCCGTCTGCCCCGGTTTCATCGAAACACCCCACGGCCTGCGCGAGGTGCGCGATCTGCAGGCGCTTGGCGTGGACGTCTCAGAAGCCGCGATTGCCGCCGCACAAGGGCGCATCGGGCGGCCCGAAGAGGTGGCGCAAGCCGCCCTGTTCCTTGCGTCAGATGAGGCAAGCTTTGTGAACGGCACGCATCTGTTCGTCGACAACGCATTCACTGCCATTTGACCAGCTGGCGCCAATTTTCTTGCAAGAAAATTGCAAAAATCTTCGCAGATTTTTGGCCGGATTTTTCGAAAAATCCGGGGCCCCAGCTGACGGGTTCGGTGGGCATTTCCTAACGAATGATGAAGATCAATCGGCAACCCTTTGATATCATTCATCCGAAAACATGTCCCATCATGGGACGCCCTTTCAAACCGCCGCCTCGACGGCCGCCACGATCCCGTCCACCGTCTCGGCCAGCAGCCCCTCATCCTCACATTCCGCCATCACCCGCACCAGGGGTTCGGTCCCCGATTTGCGGATCAAGAGCCGCCCCTTGCCCACCAGCCGCGCCTCGGCATCCGCGATGACGGCCTTGACCGACGCGGCCGCCAACGGTTCTTGCCCGGCAGCGTATCGCACGTTCTTCAACAGCTGCGGCACCGTTTCAAACTGCCGGATCAGATCAGATGCAGGCTGCCCGGTGCGTGCCATTTCAGCCAGAAACTGCAGGCCCGCAATCAGCCCATCGCCCGTGGTGGCATAGTCGGTCATAACGATATGGCCCGACTGCTCACCACCCAGATTCCAGCCCCCCGCACGCATCGCCTCAACCACATAGCGGTCACCCACCGCCGTGCGTTCCAGCCGCAGGCCCTGCCCGGCCAGATGCCGCTCCAGCCCCAGGTTTGACATGACCGTTGCCACCAGCGTCTTGCCACGCAAGCGCCCCTCGCTGGCCCAGCGCGTGGCAAGCAACGCCATGATCTGATCGCCATCCGCCACCCTGCCGTGCTGATCAAGGATCATGACGCGGTCTGCATCGCCATCCAGACAGATCCCGACATCTGCGTGGTGCATGACCACGGCTTCGGCGGCGGTCTGGGTGTGGGTCGAACCGCACATTTCATTGATGTTCTTGCCGTTCGGTGCCACGCCAACGCGGATCACATCCGCGCCCAGTTCCCACAGCACTTCGGGGGCGGCCTTGTAGGCAGCACCATTTGCGCAATCGATCACCACCTTTAGCCCGTCCAGCCGAAGTCCGGAGGGAAAGGTTGTCTTGGCAAATTCCTGATATCGCCCGCGCCCATCTTCAATCCGCTTGGCGCGGCCAATGTTCTCGGGCTTGGCGGGCTGGATGTCACCGGCCAGAATGGCCTCGATCTCGGCCTCGGCATCATCACTTAACTTGAAGCCATCAGGGCCAAAGAACTTGATCCCGTTGTCATGATGGGGGTTATGGCTGGCTGAAATCATCACACCCAGATCGGCCCGCATGCTGCGGGTCAGAAAGCCGACGGCGGGCGTCGGTACAGGGCCCAACAGCAGCACGTTCATGCCTGTGCTTGTCAGCCCCGCCGTAAGGGCATTTTCGAGCATGTAACCTGACAGGCGCGTATCCTT
>JBJOQW010000149.1:0-5729 GCA_046049665.1 Pseudomonadota bacterium
ATCTTTGCGGGGGCCACCGGCTGGGCCTTGCACATGGATGAAGCCTCGCGGCAGGGCGTGCTGGCCATCAGTGCGCTGCCTGTTGTCTTGCAGGTCGGGTGTTTGCTGCTGCTGCACAGCCTTATGCAGTACTGGCTGCACCGTGCCGGGCATCAATGGGCCGTGCTGTGGCGTCTGCACCGCATTCACCATACGGATACCATGCTTGACGCAACAACCGGTCTGCGCCACCATCCCCTTGAAAGCGTGGTGGAATATATTCCGTTGCTGTGCCTGATACTGATCCTGACACCGTCTGCTGCAGGCGTGCTGGGCTTTCTTGCGCTGAATATTGCCTTTGCGCTGTTTACCCACATGAACCCGGCATGCCTGCCCGCAAGGCTTGACCGCGCCTTGGCACATTTCATCATGACCCCGCGCCTGCACCGTTTGCACCATTCCACATGGCAGCCTGAAACCGACACGAACTATGGCAATATCCTTGTGATCTGGGACCGCCTGTTTGGCACCTTTCTGGCCGCACCTGATAACGTGCGCGCAGGATTTTTGCTTGGGCTGGACAGCTTTCCGGCGCAACAGGCGCAGGATCCCTTCGCGCTGATTGCCTCGGCCTTTCTGCCCGCTGATCCGGCTGGCGAAACGGCCAAACGCGACTAGGCAGGTGGCAGCACGCGGTTCAGGATGCGGGCCAGCGTGGCATCTCGTTCATCGGCCGGCAGGTTGGCGATACTGGACAGGCGCCCCGACGCCATCAGATCCGCCAGCCCATGTGCCATGGCCCAAGTGGCGCTGACATCAGCCTGATCGGCAGTCGGCGAGACGGCCAGCACGCCGTCGTGCAGGTGCATGTAAGCCTCGCTTGCAACATTGCCCAGTTCGGGCGCAGCAAACGAAGGCCGGTCGGATGAATGCATCAGCCGGAATAAGGCCGGGCGCGCGCTGGCAAAATCCACATAGCCAAGCCCCGCCGCAACCATCTGCGCGCGTGGCGTCTTGTCTGCCTGCGCCTCGCGCGCGGACTGCATTGCGCGGAACTGCCGGAACCCTTCGGCAGCAAGGGCCGTCAGCAGGCCATTCGCATCGCCAAAGTGATGTGCCGGGGCCGCGTGGCTGACCCCAGCCCGCTTGGCCACCGCCCGCAGGGAAAAGGCTTCGATCCCGCGCTCGGTCAGCTCTGCCTCGGCCGCCCGCAGCAAAGCCGCCCGCAGATCGCCGTGGTGATAGGGTTTTTCGTCACGCATGCCGCAAGTGTTATCGGATGATCTTTGCGCTGTCAAAATATTATCTTGACAGTGGATAGATATCGCAGCACCTTATCCTGACAGTGACAAGATAAAGGCTCGCCGATGACACCCGACACCATGTTTCAAATCGCCAACCCCATTGCCATGCTGGGCTGGATTGCGCTGATCCTTGCCCCGCTTGCGCCGCGCATCACTGACATGACCGCGCATTTCATCATCCCGATGCTGATGTCGCTGGCCTATAGCGCGCTGATCCTTGGCTATTGGTCCGGGGCCACGGGCGGCTACAGCACCCTGCCCGATGTGATGGCACTGTTCACCGATCCGCATATCGCCCTTGCTGGCTGGGTGCATTACCTGGCGTTTGACCTGTTTGTCGGTGCCTGGGCCACCCGCACCGCCCGCGCAGCAAACATCCCGCACTTGCTGGTAGTGCCCCACCTTGCGCTGATCTTTCTGTTCGGCCCGGCCGGGTTCCTGACCTTTTACGCCATGCTGGCCGCATTCCGCCGCACCACCCTGACCGGAGCATCAACATGACCGCCCTTCCCCTGTCGCCCCCCCGCAGCCGCATGTGGCTTGACGCCCCCGCATTTACCGGCCTTGCCTTGTTCATTGCCATCACTGCCCTGCCCCTGCTGGCCGCAGCACTGATTGACAACCGCGAATTTCTGCACGCCCCCGTCTGGCAAAAGCCGCTGCAATTCCATCTGGCGCTGGCCATCTACCTGATCACGCTGGCCTTCTTTGCCCGCTTTATGCCCGCTGGCATGACAAGCCGCCGCTGGCGCATTTATGCAGGCGTGGTTTGCTTTTGCATCCTGGCCGAACTCGTCTGGGTCGGCGGGGCCGCAAGCTATGCCACTGCATCACATTTCAACGTGGATGATGCGGTGATGGGCACAATCTACGGCTTGATGGGCGTTTTCGCCGTCATCCTGACATCGGCCAGCGCCGCCATCGGCATTGCCATCTGGCGCAACCCGCACACCGGCCTGCCCCCCGCCCTGCACCTGTCCGTCGCTCTTGGCCTGATCCTGACCTTCGTGCTGACGCTGATCGCCGCTGGCACCATGTCCTCCATGCCCGGCCACCACATAGGCACGCCCGTCACCCATGCCGCCGTCCCCATCCTTGGATGGTCACGCGAGGTGGGTGATCTGCGCGTCGCCCACTTCTTTGCCACCCATGCCCTGCATGTGATTCCCGTTGTTGGCCTACTTTCGCTGCCCCTTGCCCCCACCACTGGCCGCAGCCTTGTGCTGGCCGCAAGTGCCGCCTTTTGCGCCCTTGTCGCCTTTGCCATGTGGCATGCGTTTCAGGGCCAGCCTTTCCTGCCTTTGCCCGGCTAATCCGCTTTTCCTTGGGCCTCTGGCGCGCTAAACACCCGCAAACCTTGCAGGATGCCCGCGATGCCCATGGAAAAGACCTTTCAACCGACCGAGGCCGAGGCCCGCATTTCCGCAAAATGGATCGCGGACAAGGCCTTTGCCGCCGGGGCCAATGCGAAACCCGGCGCGCCTGCCTTCTCCGTGATGATCCCGCCGCCCAACGTGACGGGCAGCCTGCACATCGGCCACGCATTCAACAACACCCTGCAGGATATTCTTGTCCGCTGGCACCGCATGCGCGGGCATGATGTTCTGTGGCAGCCCGGCACCGATCACGCCGGTATCGCCACGCAGATGGTGACGGAACGTGAGATGGCCCTGAGCCAGGAACCCACCCGCCGCGACATGGGCCGCGAAAAATTCACCGCCCGCGTCTGGCAGCAAAAGGTCAAATCGCGCGGCACGATCATTGGGCAGTTGCAGCGGCTTGGGGCAAGCTGTGACTGGGACCGCGAGGCATTCACCATGTCTGGCGCGCCCGGTGCGCCAGCGGGCGAAGAGGGCAACTTCCACGATGCCGTCATCAAGGTGTTCGTCGACCTTTACAACAAGGGCCTGATCTATCGCGGCAAGCGTCTGGTCAACTGGGACCCGCATTTCGAAACCGCGATTTCCGATCTGGAGGTCGAGAATATCGAAGTCGCGGGCCACATGTGGCACTTCAAATACCGTCTCGCGGGCGGGGAAACCTATGAATACGTGGAGCGTGATGCCGAAGGCAACGTGACCCTGCGTGAGGTCCGCGATTACATCAGCATCGCCACCACCCGCCCCGAAACCATGCTGGGCGATGGCGCGGTGGCCGTGCATCCCTCCGACAGCCGCTATGCGCCCATCGTGGGCAAGATGGTGCACCTGCCGCTGTGCGACCGTCTGATCCCCATCATCACCGATGAATACCCCGATCCCACCTTCGGCTCGGGTGCCGTCAAGATCACCGGCGCGCATGATTTCAACGATTATGCCGTCGCCAAACGCGCGAACCTGCCCTGCTACCGCCTGATGGACACGCGCGGAAACATGCGCGCCGATGGTGCGCCCTATGCGCAGGCCGTTGAGCGTGCCCGCGAAATCGCCGCCGGGTCGCCCACGACTGAGTCGGAGGTTGATACCCTCAACCTCGTCCCCGAAAAATACCGGGGCTTGGATCGGTTCGAGGCGCGCAAACAGGTTGTGGCCGATATCAACGCGGCGGGTCTGGCAGTGACGGTGCTGGTCAAGGAACTGGACGAGGAAACCGGCAGCGAACACCTGCGGCTGGAGCCAGTGGTCGAGTCGAAGAAGATCATGCAGCCCTTCGGGGACCGGTCGAAAGTGGTGATCGAGCCGATGCTGACGGATCAATGGTTCGTCGATACCGCCAAGATCGTGGAACCGGCATTGGAGGCCGTGCGCACGGGTGCAACCAAGATCATCCCGGAGTCGGGCGAGAAGACCTATTACCACTGGCTGGAAAACATCGAGCCCTGGTGCATCAGCCGCCAGCTGTGGTGGGGGCACCAGATTCCGGTTTGGTATGGGCCTGCTTTGGACGCTTTCGAAAATGGCAGCTCGGGGACGTTCGAAACCGTGCCGTTCTGTGCCGCCAACGAAACTGAAGCAGCAAAGATCGCGGCAGATTACTACGGCCCACAGATAGAACTGGTGTTTCCCCATGACGACGCATGGGCAACAATCTCAGACGGCGTTCCGGCTGCGTTGCGTGACAATAGGGGGAAACAAATCGCTTGCCTCTACCGCGACCCCGACGTCCTCGACACATGGTTCTCCTCCGGCCTTTGGCCCATCGGCACCTTAGGTTGGCCCGACAACACCCCGGAATTGCAGAAATACTTCCCCACCTCTGTCCTCGTCACCGGGCAGGATATCCTGTTCTTCTGGGTCGCCCGGATGATGATGATGCAGTTGGCCGTCTTGGATCAAAAAAAGCCAGTCAAGGAACGCATCCCCTTCCACACCGTCTACCTGCACGGCCTTGTGCGTGATGCCAAGGGCAAGAAAATGTCCAAATCCCTCGGCAACGTTGTTGACCCGCTGGAGGTCATCGACGAATTCGGCGCCGATGCCCTGCGCTTTGCCAATGCCGCCATGGCATCGCTTGGCGGCACCCTGAAACTCGATACCGCCCGCATCGCAGGCTACCGCAACTTTGGCACCAAACTCTGGAACGCCTGCCGTTTCGCCGAAATGAACGGCGTCTGGGAAGGCCATGCCACCGGCCCCGCGCCCCAGCCCACCGCCACGGTGAACAAATGGATCATGGGCGAGGCCGCCAAAACCTTGGCGGAGGTGAACGAGGCCTTGGAAACCTACCGCTTCGATAATGCCGCCGATGCCCTCTATAAATTCGTCTGGGGCCGCGTCTGCGACTGGTATGTCGAATTCGCCAAACCCCTGTTCGACGGCCCCCATGCCACTGAGACGCGCCAGACCATGGCCTGGGTGCTGGATCAATGCATGATCCTGCTGCACCCCATCATGCCCTTCATCACCGAAGAGTTGTGGCAAACTACCGGCCAACGGCAAAAGATGCTGGTCCATACCGACTGGCCCACCCTGCCTGCCACCCTGATCAACCGGGCGGCAGATGTGGAAATGACATGGGTCACCACCCTGATTGATGATATCCGCTCTGCCCGCGCGCAGGTACGCGTGCCGGTTGGGCTGAAGCTGCACATGGTCCACACCGGCATGACGGCAGACGCGCGGGGCTACTGGACCCGTAACGAAACCCTGATCCAGCGCCTTGCCCGCGTGGAATCGCTGACCGAAGCCCCCACGCCCAAGGGGGCTATCACCGTGCCCGCCGAAGGGGCCACCTTTGCCATCCCATTAGCCGGTATCATCGACGTAGCCGAGGAAAAGGCCCGCCTTTCCAAGGCCATGGAAAAGCTGAACAAGGAAATCGCAGGCCTGTCCGGCCGCCTGAAAAACCCCAACTTCGCGGCCTCTGCCCCCGAAGATGTGGTTGCCGAGGCGCAAGCGAATCTTGAGGCCCGCCAAGCCGAAGCCGCCCAACTGCAGGCCGCCCTCACCCGCCTTGCCGAAATCGGCTGATTTCATCCGTCTAAAAATATCCTCGGGGGGGTGAGGA
>JBJOQW010000150.1:0-9811 GCA_046049665.1 Pseudomonadota bacterium
GAACTGGCCTCGAACATCTTCCGCAAAGGCTATCAATGGCCATTTCACGCGACGCGGATGTTGGATTTCGGATCCAGCCTTGTTGATCTGGCGATCACCCGTGAAAATCAGGCAGGGCGCCGGGTGTTCATGGATTTCAACCGCAACCCCCTGCCCGTCCCCGGCGATCTGCCCTTCAGCCTTGATCGGTTGGACGCAGATGTGGCGGCCTATCTGGGGCGTGCGGGGGCGGTGCAAGACCAGCCGATTGACCGGTTGCGTCACATGAACCCGCTTTCGATCGAGCTTTACTTGCGCTACAAGGTCGATATCCGGCGCGATCCGCTGGAATTTGCGGTCAACAACCAACACATGAACGGCGGGATCGCGGTTGACACCTGGGGCCGCAGCACCTTGCCCGGTCTTTATGCCATCGGCGAGGCGGCAGGGACCCATGGAGTCACGCGGCCCGGAGGGGCAGCGCTGAACGCAGGGCAAGTGTTGGGAACCCGGGTGGCTGAACATATCGCGGCGACTGGGCAGGCGCAGAACGCGCCGGATGGGCCAATCGTCGCCGGGTTGGAACAGGCTTTGGACCAGATTGAACAGACCCTGCAGACAGGCAGTTCGCTGAACCTGCGCGCCATCAAGGACGAGGTGCAGGCCCGGATGAGCGACCACGCAGGAATTCTGTGCACAGCGCAAGATGCCGCCGCTGCCCTGCAATCGGCGTCCGCGCTGAACCGCGAAATCCGCGCGCAGGGCATTTCCTACATGCGCGGCGGCGAAATCGCGCGGGTCCTGCAATGGCAGCAAATGGCGCTGGCGTCCGAGGCGGTGTTGGCAGCACTCCACCACTATATCAGCCAAGGTGGCGGCAGCCGGGGGGCGCGGGCGATTTGTGACCCGAATGGCGAGGCGACGCCCATGGCCAAGACCGGCCCTTTGACCGACGTTCGCTTCCGCAAAGAGCGCGCGATGGATCAAGGCGAACAAATTCTGGTGCGGCTGGTCGCGGGCGAAATGCAGATTGCCACCCGGCCCAATCGTCGCCTTGATGAAACCGCCAAGCCGTTTTTTGAACGCGACTGGCCTGCATGGCTGACCGGAGCGGTGTTTGATCTGGACCGGGGGCAGAGCGATGGTTGATTTCAAATCAAGCAAAACGGTCTCCGTGGGCGAGGCGATGGTGGAACTGGCCCCAGTGGGTGAGGGCCATTACAAACGCGGCTTTGCGGGCGATACCTTCAACACCGCTTGGCACATGGCGCAGGCCTTGCACGGGCGCGCCAATGTGGGTTTTGCCACGCGGGTTGGCATGGACAGCATTTCCGATACCTTTGTTGCCGAGTCGGCGGCCGACGGCCTGAACGTCTCGGTGATCACACGTGATCCGCAGCGCACCATGGGGCTTTACCTGATCGAGTTGGACGGCGTCGAGCGCAGCTTTCACTATTGGCGTGACACTTCTGCCGCGCGTGGGCTGGCATCAGACGGCGGCGCTTTGGCACAGACTTTTGCCGGGGCGGGACTGATCCATCTGTCGGGCATCACCCTGGCCATCCTGCCCCCAGCAGACCGTGAAATACTGTTTGCCGCGCTGGCAGATGCCCGTGCAAATGGGGCGCGGGTGTCGTTTGATCCGAACATCCGCCCCCGGCTCTGGCCCTCGCTGGACGCGGTACGCCAGACACTTCCACGGGTTCTGGCCCTGACCGACATCGCCCTGCCCAGCTTTGATGACGAGGTTGCTGTCTGGGGCGACGCATCACCTGAGGACACGCTTGCACGCTTTGCCGCAGCGGGCGTTGCCGAGGTGGCGGTCAAGAATGGTGCCGGGCCTGTTTCTGTTCTGGCAGATGGCCAGATCAGGGCACTTCCCACGCCCGAGGTGCAGGGCATTCGTGACACCACAGGGGCCGGTGATGGGTTTAACGCCGGATACCTTTCTGCCCGCCTGCTTGGGCAAACGCCGCAAATGGCCGTCCTTGCGGGGCAAAGGTTTTCTGCCGAAGTGATCCAACACCTTGGCGCACGTCTGCCAAAGGAACGCGTCCCGTCCCTGCCATGACAATCAGCAGGCCGGCAGTATTGTCCAAGGATGGTGCCGGCCGCATTGCAGCAACCTTTGCCCCAGGGTTTGGCTACTGTTGCAAAGCGTTTTGCATCTTTTTCAGCGCCCGCCGAGATATCAGCCAAATCGATCTAAGGCAGAACGCCAGGGGCATCACAACGGTCAGGAAACGTTATGGCATACTCAGGGATTTGTGTCCGCTCGACTGGCGAATGGAAAGGCTGACGGCTGTCCGGGTCTCTGGGAGTGGGGCGTTGCGATTTTCCAGCCAATCCACCACGGTCTGTGCGGCCTGCACGCCGATCCCTGCAATGTCACAGCGCACCGAGGACAGCGAGGGATAGGTTTGTGCCACCTCTTCGATATCGTCAAAACCCATGATGAGAAAGTCTTCCCCCACCCGCCATCCCACCTCGTGACAACCTGAAAGCATCCCCAAAGCGACAAGGTCATTGAAACACACCGCCGCATCCACTCCTGCACTGTCGGCAAACAGTTGTCGGGCAGCGTTGCGGCCAAAATCGCGGCTGGATTTGCCGGTCATGATGATCGGTTCCAACCCCTCTTGGGCAAGCACCTCCAGATATCCGGCTTTGCGCTCTTCGGTGACAGCGCGGCCATCCAACCCGCCGACAAAGGCGATATGCCGTGCGCCTGCTGCAATCAGATGTCTTGTCGCGTCCCGGCTGCCTGACAGATAGTCGGGTGCAATCAGGGGAAACAGGTCCAGCCGCTCATCCACGCAGCGCAACATTTGCATGGTGGGAATGTTGCCGCGCGCAATCGAATCAAACGTGGCCTGGGTGTCGCCATAGGCCGGGCACATGATCAGGGCCGAAACCCCATGTTCGATCATCGAGCCCACGACCTGATGCTGCAATGCGGGGTTCTCATCCGTGTTGGCGATCACAGTCGAATAGCCGCGTTCAGCCAGGGCCATCTGCAGGGATGTGGCAAATTCGGTGAAGAAGGGGTTGCGCAAATCGTTGATCACAAGGCCGATCAGCCCCGCATTGGACATGCGCATGTTGGCCGCGGCACGGTTGTAAACATAGCCAAGCTCGGCCATCGCCTTACGCACCAGCACCCGCGTTTCTTCGCGCACAGAGGGGCTGTTTTGCAGCACAAGGCTGACCGTCGACTTTGAAATACCGGCCTGCTTTGCCACGTCAATGATCGTTGGTCTGCGATTGCCTTTCATACTGCCCAACCCCATTGCCTTCTTTTCATCGCGTTTTGCCGCATGTGCCCTGATTAGGCCAGAGGTCTTCGCACTTAGGCACTCTGCGCGGTCGTTACCGGCAGGTCAAACACCAGAATGCCATCAATGCCGCCCTCGGCGGCGCGCACCAATCCGGCACCCAGTGCTTTGTGGTCAGGGTGGTCCTGATAGGCCTGCAATGCCGCCCAATCCGCAAAGTCGACGACAAAGCCGTGCATGTAGCCGCGTTCCATCTGTTCGGGGCTTTCACTTTTTCCCGACGTGATCGCCAAAAGGCCGGGGATTTTACCTTCGATCCGGTGCAATTCCGTGAAGAGCCCGGCAATCGCGGCTTCGGTCATGTCGGGGCGAAAGCGAAGAAGGACGATGTGGCGGATCATGTGGTTTCCATTCCGTTGTCGGCCTTGATCATGTCGGCAGCCTTTTCGCCAATCATGATGGCGGCAGCGTTGGTGTTGGAGGAAATTACCGTTGGCATGATCGAGTTATCCACAATCCGCAGTCCGTCGATGCCGTTGAACCGCAGCCGGATATCCACCACCGCCCCATCATCCGCGCCCATCCGGCAGGTGCCCGCGCAGTGGTGCGAGGTTTTGGAATGCTGGCAGATGAAGTTGAAATAGTCCTCGTCAGTGCGCACATCCGGGCCGGGCAGGCGCTCGGCCAGGATGTATTTCTTCATGGGCGCTTGGGCCAGAATCTCTTGTGTCAGTTTCAGCCCGCGAATGGTGCGGGCACGATCAATCGGGTCGGCCAGATAGTTAGGGTCGATCAGCGGTGCCTTGGCCGGATCAGCACTTTGCAGTCGAACGGACCCGCGTGATCTGGGGCGCAGATGGCAAGAGTTCAGCGTGATCCCGCCTTGTGGCATTGACACGACGCCATGTTCAATCCCCGTGCCAAGGCCCAGATGGAACTGGATATCGGGCGACCGCGCGTCGGGGTCGGCATACCAGAACCCCCCGGTTTCAAACAGGGACGAGGCCACCGGCCCCTTGCGACCAAAGATGTATTGCAGCCCTGCAATCACCGCCCAATGCGGCTTGGCATAGCGGTCATAGCTGTAGGGGCCCGACAATTCGGCGATGCAGTAAAGGTCCAGATGGTCTTGCAGGTTGGCGCCGATCTGCGGCTGATCATGTACAACATTGATCCCCAATGCGCTCAGGTGATCCGCCGGGCCAATTCCCGACAGTTGCAGCAAACGCGGCGAGCCTATTGCGCCGGAGGCGAGGATCACCTCGCTATTGGCTGTCAATCGGGTGCCGTCGGTCAGCTCAACCCCAGTCGCGCGGCCCGCTTCCACGATCAGCCGCCGCACCTGCGCGCCCAGACGCACGGTCAGGTTCTTGCGGTGCCGATTTGGGGCAACATAGGCCATCGCCGCCGACGACCGGCGCACGTTGCGCTGGGTCAATTGATAGTAGCAAACCCCATCCTGCTTTTCGCCGTTGATGTCCATGTTGCGTGGAATGCCCAAGGCAGCGGCGGCCTCGAAATAGGCCTCACAAATTGGCAAGGGTGCGCGCGGTTCGGACACACCCAATGGTCCGCCCTTGCCATGGTATTTGTTGTCATAAGTCTCGTTGTCTTCGGCCTTGCGGAAATACGGCAGCACATCGTCATAGCCCCAACCGGCGCAGCCCATCTGCCGCCAGTCATCATAATCCTGCGCGTTGCCGCGCGTGTAGATCTGCGCGTTGATCGCAGAGCCTCCGCCGATCACCTTGGCCTGGGTATAGCGGAAAACCTTGTTCTGCATGTGCTTTTGCGGAACCGTATCCCAGCCCCATGACCCGATGCCCTTTGTCATTTTGGCAAAACCTGCGGGCAGGTGATAGAAGGGGTGGCGGTCACTGCCACCCGCTTCCAACAGCAGCACCCGCGCGGCAGGGTCCTCTGACAAACGCCCCGCCAGAACCGAACCGGCCGAGCCGCCCCCGATGATGATGAAATCGTATCCCTCGGCCATCTGGCCCTCCTGCCCCGCGCTTCAGGCGAGTTCTGTCTTGGTTATGTGATGTGCTGCCCGGATCGCCAAGGCCGCAATGGTCAACGCCGGGTTTACTGCCGCCGAAGTCGGCAGCACCGAAGCATCTGTGATGAACAGGTTTGCGTGGTCATGAGCGCGGCAGTAGGTATCGACAACGCTGGTTCTTGCGTCCGTCCCCATCCGCGCCGTGCCACACTGATGCGACGGCGTGCGCCGGTCAAAGGCGCGCGACAGCACGATAGGATAGCCCGCTTGGCGCAGCTTGGCTTTCAGCTTGGCCACCAAGGCCAGATGCGCCTCCCAATTTGACCGCTTCCAGTCCAGCACGATTTGTCCGGCCTTCAGTGTCACGCGACTTTCGGGGTTGGGCAGGTCTTCCGACATCGCATAAAGATCGACAGAATGGCGCGCGACCCAATTCGCCACAAAGCGCGGCATAGTGGTTGCGGCCCTCAGAATTGTCCCCGAAATTTTGCCCAGCAACTGGATGTTGCCCAAAGGCTCACCCTTTGGACCGCCTGTCAGGTAGTAGTCATTCACCATCAGCGTCTTTTGATAGATGCTGTCATTCTTCCACAAGGGATGCAGCGCCAGCACGGCAGAGCAATTGTGGTTCATGAAGTTCCGCCCAACCTGATCACAGCGGTTGGCTAAACCATTGGGATAATCGTCATTGGCCGAAGCCAAAAGCAGCGCTGCGGTCTGAATAGCCCCAGCCGCCAGAACGATGATCGGCGCTGACAAAACCTCGCCCGAGGCAAGCTCGACACCGGTGATCTTGCCTTCGGCACCAGTATGCAACCGGGTCACCTGCGCCTTGGTGCGCAACTGCACGTTGGTATGCAAAAGCGCCTTCTTCAGGGCCGCCGTTTCCGCATCCATCTTGCCCCCGGTCGTATCGGGAAAGGCATCCCAAGGGGTGCGGGCGCGGGCAAGCCATTGGGCAAGATCAACGCCCAGCGGCAGCGATGCCGGGTGCAGACCCACCTTGGCCAGCCTGCCCCGCAGGGCAGCAATTGGCGCCTCATCCGGCACGGGGGGATGTGTGTAGACGGTGGAATGGGGCGGCTCGGTCGGGTCTTGCCCGATCTGGCCGCGCACTTCGTACATCTTCTCGGCAAGCCCGTAACACGGTTCCAGCGCGTCATAAGTGATTGGCCAGCCCGGCGTCATGCCGCCCATATGGGCCAAGGGCGCAAAATCTTCGCGCCGATAGCGCACCAGAACCGCGCCGTAGAATTTCGAGTTGCCCCCGACATAGTAGTAGTTGCCGGGGTTGAACGGCTTGCCCTCGCCGTCCAGCCATTCCTCTTTCGGCCGGAAAAAGCCATCCGCGAAGATGGCCTTGTCACTGCGATCCTGCGCCGAGGGGGCCAGATGTTCGCCGCGTTCAAGGATCAGAATTCTTTTACCCGTAGCAGCAAGCGCGGCCGCCATTGTTGCGCCACCAATGCCAGACCCGATAATGATGACGTCAGTGGACGTCATGGCTTGATGCGCTCTTCGGTCTTCGGGTCAAAGGCGACAGCCTTTTCCATATTGATCGCAAAATCGAATTCCCGGCCCGATACCACATTCGCATCTGCCCGCATGCGGGCAATGATGTCTTTGCCGCCCAAAGACATCGCCACAAAGGTATCAGCTCCCGCGGGTTCGGTGATGCCCACCAGATTGCGCAGCGGCACAATGTTGCGCGAGTTGCGGTCCGCGCCATCAGGATCGGTGATCGATTCCGGCCGGATACCCAGCAGAATGTCACGGCCGTCCCACGCAGCAAGATTGGGCTGGCTGAACTGCAGCAGCTGGTCTGCTCCCTTCGCGTCCACAATCTGGGCATGGGGAACACCGTCTTTCACCACCACGCGCGCAGGCATGACATTCATCGCCGGGCTGCCCATGAAGGTTGCCACATAGACGTTGGCGGGGGTGTCGTAGATTTCCTTCGGCGTGCCCAATTGCTGCACATAGCCCTGATACATGACGGCAATGCGCGTTGACAGGGTCATCGCCTCGATCTGGTCATGGGTGACATAGACGATGGTCGTACGCAGCTTTTCGTGCAGCTTCTTGATTTCGGTCCGCATGTCGACGCGCAACTTGGCGTCAAGGTTCGACAAAGGTTCGTCAAACAGGAACACATCGGGGTTGCGCACCAAGGCCCGGCCCATGGCCACGCGCTGGCGCTGGCCGCCGGACAATTGGCCCGGCTTGCGGTCCAAAAGGTTTTCAATCTGCAACAGCTTTCCCACATCGCGCAGGGCCTTGTCGCGTTCCGCCTTGGGCACGCCGTGCATTTCCAGACCGAAGGTCATGTTCTGGCCAACGGTCATGTTGGGGTAAAGCGCATAGCTCTGGAAAACCATCGCGATGTTGCGCTTGGATGGGTGTACACCGTTCACGACGCGGCCCTTGATGGCAATGTCGCCCGACGTGATGCTTTCCAGCCCTGCAATCATGTTCAAAAGCGTTGATTTGCCACAACCTGAAGGGCCGACAAGCACAAGGAATTCGCCTTCCTGCACTTCGATGTCGACCTCGTGCAGAACCTGGACCGATCCATAGGATTTGGTGACGTTGCGAATATCAAGAAAGCCCATGGCAGTGCTCCGGTTATCAGGTTTTGAAGGGGCCGCGCGCAAAGGTTTTGCGCGCGGCCTGTTGGCTTACTTTGCGGCTGCGATGGCATCGGCGAGTGAGGTCGCCCCCTCGGCCGCGCTCATGTCCGAATTGAAAAAGGCGGTGATGGCATCGGTTGCGGCACCGACAACGGCTGCATTTGCTGCATGGGTTCCGGCAAAGGTCGGAACAGCAGTGCCGCCCCCATCATTTGCCCCCAAGGCCGCCGAGGTTTCCTGCGCGCATGCGTCCATGACTGACACATCAATGTCTGTACGGGCAGGGATTGCGCCCTTGGCCTGGTTGAACGCCACCTGAACCGCTGGGTCCATGATGGCCGATGCCAGCACCTCTTGTGCGGCAATCAAGTCAGGGTCGGTCTGGGTGAACAACGACAGCGAATTCACAAGATAGACAAAGCTGTCACCCTTGGCCTTTGGCACCGGGATGCAGGCGTAATCTGCACCTGGCAGTTTGCCCGCATTGGTAAATTCGCCCTTTGCCCAGTCGCCCATGATCTGCATGGCGGCTTCGCCGTTGATGACCATTGCACTGGCAAGGTTCCAGTCGCGGCCCGAAAAGTTTTCGTCCACCATGCCGCGCAGTGCGGCCATCTGGTCAAACACCGCCACCATTTCGGGGCCCCGCAGGGTGGCATCGTCCAGTTCGATCAGGGCCTTGCGGTAGAATTCGGCCCCGCCAACGCCGGCGGCCACGGCTTCGAACATGTAGGCTTCCTGCCAGGCCTGCCCGCCATGGGCGAGGGGGATGATCCCGGCCTCGATGAACTTTGGCGCAAGCGCGTTCAGCTCTTCCCAGGTGGTGGGGTAGGCGGCGCCGATCTTGTCAAAGGCCGCTTTGCTGGCCCAGATCATGTCGGTGCGGTGCACGTTCGTGGGCACTGAAACATAATGCCCGTCGATCTTGGTAAAGTCCTTCACGGCCTGCGGAAGGGCAGCATCCCAGCCTTGCGCGGCGGCAAGGGCGTCAACGTTGCCAAGCAGCCCTTCATTTGCCCAGTCGATGATGTTCTGGCCCAGCATCAGCATCGCCGCGGGCGGGTTGCCGCTGGCAATACGGGTTTGCAGAGCGGTCTTTGCGGCATCGCCGCCGCCACCCGCGACCGGCGCATCGACCCAAGCCACGCCATCCGCAACCACCTTGTCGCGCACAGCGCCTAAGGCAGCCGCTTCGCCGCCCGAGGTCCAGAAATGCATGACCTCGACCGAACGCTCGGCCGAAGCCGGGCTTGCTGTCGCAAGCAATAGTGCCGTGATGGACAAGTACTTCATTTTCGTATTCCTTCCTGTTGTTCGCCCGTATTCCGTTTCGAGACTGGGCATGGGTTGAACTTGACCGCCGGGTGGTTGCACCCGCCCGGCGGTCTCCTGATCTAGCCTTTCACTGAGCCTGCCATCAGACCGCGCACGAAGTAGCGGCCAGCAACGATGTAGACGATCAGTGTCGGAAGCGCGGCCAGGATCGCGCCTGCAAAGTGAACGTTGTATTCCTTGACCCCGGTTGACGACTGCACAAGGTTGTTCAGCGCCACCGTCATTGGCTGGCTTTGTCCGCCGAACGATGCGCCGAACAGAAAGTCATTCCAGATGTTGGTGAATTGCCAGATCACGGTGACGACGATGATTGGCCCCGACACCGGCAGCATGATGCGCCAGAAGATGCGGAAAAAGCCCGCGCCATCAATCATGGCGGCCCGCACCAGTTCAGTCGGAAAGGAGGAATAATAGTTGCGGAAATACAGCGTCGAAAACCCGATGCCATAGACCACATGCACCAGCACCAGACCGGGGATCGACCCTGCCAGCCCCAGCTTGCCCAGAACCGTTGCCATCGGGATCAGCACAATCTGAAACGGGATGAAGCAGGAAAACAGCAAAAGGCCAAAGATGATCTTGTCGCCGCGAAA
>JBJOQW010000151.1:0-7561 GCA_046049665.1 Pseudomonadota bacterium
CGAAAGAGCACGCAAACCAGATCACCATCGAAATGACGATGATCCTGACGTTTGCAGCCCAATAGGCGTTGGACGATGACTTGTCCGCCATTGAAACTTCCTCCCTGTTGACCGGTGCACAATTATTTTGCGCACCATTTTCATGCCCCGGCCTTGCAGCCGGGGGTCGTCTCAGCCCCGGTTCATCCGGTTGGCTATCAGATCATCCACCACCGACGGATCGGCCAGTGTGGATGTATCGCCCAGTGCGGCGAAATCATTCTCGGCAATCTTGCGCAGGATGCGGCGCATGATCTTGCCCGAGCGGGTTTTTGGCAGGCCGGGGGCCCATTGAATAAGGTCTGGCTTGGCAATAGGGCCGATCTCCTGCCGCACCCAGGCCTCAAGGCCCTTGCGCAGCGCATCCGTTGCCTCAACGCCCTTCATCAGCGTGACATAGGCGTAGATCCCCTGCCCCTTGATGTCATGCGGATAGCCCACCACTGCCGCTTCGGCCACATCGGCATGCGCCACCAGCGCGGATTCGATTTCAGCCGTGCCCATGCGGTGGCCTGATACGTTCAGCACGTCATCGACGCGCCCGGTGATCCAGTAATAGCCATCCGGGTCACGCCGGCAGCCATCACCCGTAAAGTAGTAACCCTTGTACTGGCTGAAATACGCCTCTTCAAAGCGCGCATGATCGCCCCACAGCGTGCGCATCTGCCCCGGCCAGCTGTCGGCAATGCACAGCACTCCTTCGCAGGCCCCGTCCGGCTGCACCGCCGCCGTGGCAGGGTCCAGCACCACGGGCTTCACGCCAAAGAACGGCACCGTTGCCGACCCCGGCTTGGTCGGAATGGCCCCCGGCAATGGCGTGATGATGTGCCCGCCGGTTTCCGTCTGCCAGAACGTATCCACAATCGGCAGCTTGCCCTTGCCGATATTCGTCGAATACCAGTTCCAGGCTTCCGGGTTGATCGGCTCACCCACCGTTCCCAGCAGCTTCAGGCTGCTCAGGTCATGTTTCGCAATCAGGTCCGTGCCCAGGCCCATCAGGCTGCGAATGGCCGTCGGCGCCGTGTAGAACTGGTTGACCTTGTGCTTGGCGATCACTTCCCAGAACCGCCCCGCATCCGGGTAGGTTGGCACGCCCTCAAACATCACCGTCGTCGCACCATTGGCCAAGGGGCCATAGACGATATAGCTATGCCCCGTCACCCAACCCACATCCGCCGTGCACCAGAAGATATCGCCATCGTGGTAATCAAACGTCATCTGATGCGTCAGGCTGGCATAAACGATATAGCCCCCCGTCGTATGCACCACGCCCTTCGGCTTGCCCGTTGACCCCGAGGTGTACAGAATGAACAACGGGTCTTCCGCGCCCACCTCAACCGGCGCGCACTGTGCACTGGCCGCCGCCATTTCCGCCAGAAGGTCAATATCGCGGCCTTCCGTCCAGGTGGTTTGCCCGCTTGTGTGCTTGACCACAAGGCACTTTACCCGGTCGTCACAGCCAAGAAGCGCCGCATCCGTATTCGCCTTCAGCGGCGTAGCCTTCCCCGCACGCGGCGCATAATCCGCCGTGATCACGATCCGCGCATCGGAATCGTTGATCCGGTTTGCCAGCGCATCTGCCGAAAACCCGCCAAACACCACCGAATGAATCGCCCCGATCCGCGCGCAAGCCAGCATCGCATAGGCCGCCTCCGGGATCATCGGCATGTACAACACCACCCGGTCGCCCTTTTTCACGCCCTGTGCCGTCAGCACATTTGCCATCCGGCAAACCTGCTCGTGCAGCATCGCATAAGTGATGTGCCGCGCTGGCGTTTTCGGGTCATCCGGTTCCCACAGGATCGCCGTCTGGTTGGCACGTGTCGCCAGATGCCGGTCAATGCAGTTGGCGCTGATGTTCAGCGTGCCATCCTCAAACCAGCGGATATCAATATTCCCCGGCGCGAAAGACGTGTTCTTGATCTTGGAAGGCGCCTTGATCCAGTCAATCCGCTTGGCCTCTTGCGCCCAAAAGGCTGCAGGGTCCGCCAGTGATGCCGCATAGCGCGCCGCATACCCCTTTTGGTCAAGGTGGGCCCGCGCCACAAAGTCAGCACTTGGTGCGTGCATGATATCCTGTCCGGCCATCGATCCCCCCATCTTCGCTGCGCTTTGCGCGCAATGAATACCTGCGTTTTAACGTATTTGTGAAGGAATTGCTAACCTATTTTACCAAAACGATTTTCTTGTGAAATTTTTTACTGACGCTGACAAAAATCTGTCAATTTATGAAAATTGATAACACGCCCTGTGCGTTTTGCCCATGCGCACCACGCTCTGACACTTGGCCGCGCAGCGCCGTGCCCGGATATCAACGGCACCTGACCGCGCCCCCCTTGCATGGCGCAGTACAACCCGCCAGATTGATTCGCACCGACAAAGGCCAAGCCCCGATGCCGCAACCAGACCCGTATCTTGCCGCCGATGACAATGCCCGCAGCATGGCTGCGCGGCTGCTGCAATCTGCCCGTCATGCTGCGTTGGCCGTCACAGATGCCGCCAGCCAGACCCCGAACATCAGCCGGATCGGGCTGTCTTGCCTGCCTGACGGCCCTATTTTCAGCCTGATGTCGACCCTGTCAGCACATACCACCTCGCTGCTCAGTCACAGTGCCTGTGCCCTCATGGTCGGTGAGCCCGGCCCCAAAGGTGATCCGCTGACCCATCCCCGGCTGATGATGCAGGCCCACGCCACCGCGCTGGACAGAACGGATTCTCGTGTTGCGGAACTGCGGGCGCACTGGCTGCACCTGCAGCCGAAAGCCAAACTCTACATCGACTTTGCCGATTTCAGGTTTGTTGTGATGACGCCGTTTGCAGCCGTGCTGAATGCCGGTTTCGGCCGTGCCTACCGGTTACAGCCTGCCGACCTTCGGCCATGAAAAAGGCGGCCCCTTCACAGGGCCGCCCTTCGCTTTCATATCTGATGACGTCAGACCGGATTGTCGCACCGCACCGTCACCAACGCACGCCCCTTGACGGCCACGGGCCAGCGCATGTGCACCTGCTGCAATGTTCCCCCCTGCTCTGGCAAGGCATTGGGAATGTCGTAATTCACCACATTTGCCGCCGTGGTGATCTGCCCCTTGGGTGCCACAGCCTCGACCGCGCGGGCACGGGCACCAAATGGCAAATAGGCCCCTGCATCAACAACCCAGGTCGCAGCCTCGGTATTCTGGATATGCTCGACCGGCACCGGCGATTGCGTGGCCTGCGTGACCCCGTGGTACGTGTTCATCGCGAACTGGACATTGCGGAACCGGGAATAATCCAGCGTCGCCACTGTCGTGTCTGCCATGTCAACGCGGTCAATCACCCCGCTGAATGTGCGGAACGTGTTCCCCGTCACACTGAAGTTTGTCAGGAAATGCCCTGCGCCCTTTGGTGCAAGCACCATCCATCGGAACGCGCTGCTGACGCTGATCGCAATAAACACGTTGCCCGTGATCGTGAGGCCCCCGAACGAGAATTCGTTGTCAAAACCGGGGTTCGCATCATGCTCATTCGACATTTCGATAAAGCTGTTGTCGATATAGTTCCCCGTCAGAATGGCGTGTGGCGTCGGGTTGGTGAATACGATCCCTGCCCGACGCACCCCCAATGTTGAATCGTCGCCGCCAAAGAAATGATTGCCCACAAAGATATGCGTTGATCCCCCCGCCACGCAGAAATGCGCAAAGCGCGCAGCACGGTTGCCCCGAATTTTTGCATCATTGGCATTCAGGTTGAACACGATCGTGCTGCGGTTTTGCGCAAGCAGGGCTTCTTCGCTGGAAACGAAACTGCAGGTGTCGATGATCAGGTCCTGACAGCCGCGACCATGTGATGTGATCCCCCTGTTGGCAGGTTTTGTCAGGCTGCTCATGCCCAGACGGAACGTATCACCCAGCGGGGCCAGCAGAATGCCGCTGGCAATGCTGTTGCACTGCACTTCCATGCCAGTCAGTTCGAATTTGGAAAACTTGGTGAAACCGCTGAAATCAAGCATGTACTTGAAACGCGTGAAGGTAAAACTCTGCGTGCCCTGAAACCCCCAGATCGGCTGGCTCAACTCTATCGAATTGCCGGCCACGTTCACAGACCGCACATAGACTTCGCGCCCCACGCCATTTCCTGCCACATGCGAGCCGACCGCTATGCTGCCAATGTTTGCCACGCCAGACAGCGTTGTCGGCACGGCCCGGCTGTATGTCGCGGTCGCGGTCACTACCGTGGGCGCCCAGGCAGGGCTGGCAACTGCGTTCAGCATGCCGTTGGTGATCAGACGACGGATTTCAAAGGTGGTCTGCCCACTGATGGCCGCCACATCCAGCGGTTCGGTCAGATCAACCCGCCTGCCGCGCAAATCCAATGCCACGTGGTCAGCATTGTAGAACAGCGCCTGCAGGGCCTTGCGAAAGGCTTCCGGCTCGTTGCCAAAGGCCGAGGTGTAACTGTCCAGATCAAAATTGCGCCGCAGAATCAGGCGCTGTGCCGCTGCCTGCGTCACCCGGCCTTCAAACCGCACCGGACTGTCGATCGTCAGATCCCCTGCCAGTCGGAACGTGCCTTTTGATACAACCAGCGTGCGCCCGTTGGCCGCTGTGTCTGCGGCTTCGAATGCCGCTGTATCATCGGCCACACCATTGCCCACGGCACCGTAATCGCGCACGTCGACCCAATCCATCATCTCGCGCAGGAATACCGATGTGACGTCTTCCACCACCACATCATCAATCCGGACCAACGCGCCGTTGGTGCCGGTGATATCCAGGCCCAGATGCGCATATGCGGGATCGCGACCCCAGTTCAGATCAACACCCGTGCGGCCACCCGAAGCGATGATCGCGCTGATCGCAACCACCTGACCATAGGTTGTCAGCTGTGTCGCAACGCCCGTAGTCGTGATCCCCGAAACGGCTGTGCCATTGCTGCGCGCCGCAAACCCGGCAATCCGCACCGCAGGCAAAGGTCCGGCAACTGCCTTGACCCGCACGCTGACGCGCAGGAACATGCCGGGCTGGAACGGAATCTGCTGAAAGCACCGCACTTTCTGAACCGTATCCACCTTCTGCACTTCAAGGCAGCCCGTGAAATCGGCATCATTGGGCACAAAGGCCGCATTGGCCTGTGCCGCATAGGACCCCGACCCCGGAATACCATCCCCACGCGACCACAGGTTCAGCCCCGCTGAAAACGGTGGTGGCATCAGGACCAGACCTTCGGTGATTGCCTTGTTCATGCGCGAAACCTCTTTGCTCTGCCCTGCACCGGGCCCCATGGGTGAGCGTCAGAGGTATCAATGAAATCTTAACCGTTACTGGCACAAGCGCGCGCCTCGCCCACCGCCTGCGCAACGCAGCCCCGGGTTTGATCTGCAGACAAACACTCATCCAGCCCTTGCGGTCTGTCTTCGTTCAGCGAAGACCGCCATTCGGCGGGATGAGCAGCACCCAACCAGAACGATCAGTAACTTAAACGCCCGTGCCAACCTCTGGCAGCAGCTGTACCCCGTTGATCTGCCAGCCTTCCGGCGTCTCAATCATCTGGTAATCCAGCAAATGCGAATTGCCGCCCGCATCCGTGATCAGCACCCGCTGCCACAGATTGCCTGCCACCGTGCGCAACTCCAGCATCTGCACATTCGCAGGCCGGTGCACCATCGGGTAGCCTTGCGTCACCATCGCGCCAAAGTTTTCCGGCGTGCCGAAAATGCCCTTGATGTTCGGGCTGGCAAAGGTAAACGCCGTCGCGAAATCATCCGCGATGAACGCGTTCAGCTGGTTCTGGATCGTGCTTTCAATCGCCGGGTTGCGGGGCTCATCCGCCAGTGCCGTCAGCCCCAGCAGTCCCGCCATAGTCAGTCCAAGTAGCAAACTGCGCATTTCTGCCTCCTGACGTCCCCAAATGAAACAGTAGACCAGCCCGGCAAAAGGTCAACGGGACTGTGGGAGCAATAGCCCGGGTTGATTTGCCTTAACGAATCAGTTAAATGAAACACAAAGGAGACACCGATGCCGCTCGACCATACCTATGCCGCGCTGATGGACCCGACCCGCCGCGCAATCCTTGAGACCTTGGCGCAGGGGCCCGCGCCTGTGAGCCTGTTGTCGCAACCCTTTGATATCTCGGCCCCCGCAATCTCGCGCCACCTGAAGGTGCTAGAGGCGGCAGGGCTGATCACCAACCAACGCGACGGCAAGGGCCGCCTCTGCGCCCTGCACCCTGCCCCGTTGGCCGAGGCGCGGACATGGCTGGATTTTCAAACCCGGTTCTGGAACGGCAGCTTTGACCGTCTGGATGCCCTGCTTGGGAAAGACCCCGCATGACCCACACCCTGACCATCCACCGCCAGTTCGCAGTCCCGCCCGCCCGGGTCTATGCCGCCTGGACAACGCCCGCGCTGTTTGCGCAATGGATCGGCCCGGTCGGCGTGCCCTGCGACCTGATCGCGATGGACGCGACCGAAGGCGGCGCGTTTCTGCTGGACATGAACCTGCCCGATGGCCGGGTCATCCATGTCGCCGGGCGGTTCACCCTGCTGCGCCCGACCGACCGTATCGACTTTGACTGGGGCGCGGCGGACGGGTCGGTCACCACGACTGCGACTGTGCTGTTGCGCGCCACGGCGACAGGCACCGAGATGGAGTTTCTGCACCACCTGCCCGACGCCGCCATGGCCGCGTCGCATGCCGATGGATGGGGCAGCGCCTTTGACAAACTGCAACAGGGATTGGAGACCTGAGATGTCCTTTACCGGAAGCTGCCATTGCGGCGCGCTGCATTATGACTGCGATATTGACCCGGTCAGGGTAACAACCTGCAACTGTTCGATCTGCATCCGCAAAGGATCGGTGCTGCATTTCGTGGACGCGGGCGACGTGCGCCTGACTGCCGATCCCGCAGCGCTTGGCGTCTACCGCTTTCACCGCCACATCATCGCGCATCACTTTTGCAAGGTTTGTGGCGTAGCACCCTGGTCTGAAGTCACCCCCCCGAGCGGCGCGCGCAAGATCGCGCTGAACCTGCGGGCCAGCGGGGTGGATTTCGCGGGCCTGCCGGTATCAGAGTTCGACGGCGCCGCGATGTGATCAGGCGGCCAGATCGCCCGCCAAGCCCCGGTCAATCAGCGCAATCGTCTCGTCCACGCCGTAAAGGGCGATGAACCCGCCAAAGCGCGGCCCCTCGCTGGCCCCCAGCAGCACCTCATACAGCGCCTTGAACCAGTCGCGCAGCGGCTCGAAACCATGCTCCTTGCCTACCGCAAAGACCATCGTCTGCAACGCATCCGCGTCCAGGCCACCATCCCACGCCGCCAGCCGCCCCCGCAGATCAACCATCGCCGTCCGCTCTTGATCGGTCGGCAGACGGAACACCCGGCTCGGCGCAATCTTGTCGCGGAAATAGCGCACTGCGAATTCTGCCGCTGCATCCAGATCGGGGTTCGCCTCCGGGTTCGCATCCGGCGCATAGCGCTTGATAAACCCCCACAGCCCCTTGGCATCCTGCGCGCTTGATACTGCTGCAAGGTTCAACAGCATCG
>JBJOQW010000152.1:0-9230 GCA_046049665.1 Pseudomonadota bacterium
CAAAACGCACAAGGGCCAGCGCATCGGGGCCCAGCGGAGAGTGGAATTTTCCAAGACGGTGGCGCTGCGAAACACTGCCATCAGGCATCGCAAATCTCCGGCAAAAACGAGAATGAAATTCAGTTAATCAAAAGGATAGATGAAGCAAAGGCGTTGTCCAGCGGAAATTTCCTTGCCGCGCTGTGTGGGATTGCAAGGCTCAAGACCGGTTGCGCCGACATCGCCATATGCCGCTGACCGCCCCGCCTGAGGGGCTGCCCAAGGCGTTTCGGATTTTGCGGAAGCTTGCCAAACGGCAGTTCTGGAAAAGGGCGCGCCGGGTTGTCGGACAGCCGGGTCAGTCAAAATACAGGATCTTGCCCACAGTATTGCCGGGGCCTTCGGGGCCTGCACAGTTCATCTCATAGATGCAGTCGTGCTGAATGACCTGAAATCCGGCCACCAGAAAGTTTGTCTTGTTCGATTGCGGTCGGCACCATCCACCGGTGACCCCGGATTTGACGCCACCGCCGGTGCCGGGTTCATCGCCCGTTACTTTGTTGGTGCGGCTATTCATTGTGAAGGCCTTCTTTCCGCCGAACAGGATCTTTGGCTCGGTGCGGACGGACCAGTCCAGTTGAGAGATGATCATGTAAGGCAAGGGCACCATGTTTGGCCCGACCGGGGTCAGGCACACATCTGGCGCAAGGCAGGCGATGGTGCCGCCGGCATCACGGATGGCGGAATTTGTCATGATGTTGTCTCTGGGGCTGGTGCCTCGATTGTGGCGGTTTCGATGTGCAGGGTGTCTTCGCCGTCAGCAGAGCCAAGGAAGCGCCGCCAGATCAGCGCGACGCGGTGATTGGCCGGGTCTTCGGAATCCATGTCGATCTGGACGTCGGTCAGGTTCATTGGGCACAGCGCACCTGCCGTATTGCGCAGGGTCAACCCCACGGCAGGCAAGGTCACGATCTGGGGTTCCAAAGCCGCGTGGAAACCGCGCAAGAGGATCCGCTCTCCTCCGCGCAGATATGGGTCGATCTGCAGACGGCGCGGCGCTGCATTCCAAAAGGCAAATGAGTAGTCAGCGGGCATGCGGGGATGGCGTGCGGATTTCCACGCCTCATCAAAGGTACCTGCCTCGGCCCGGCGGGGCAGCCAGGCTTTCGCTATGGGACCAAGGCCATGCACCGTCATCTCAGCGCGGACATCACCTGCCACGAACTCGGCCAGCTCTCCGATTTGTGGCGCTGGAATCAGGTTTTGCTCACGCAAGCTGCGGTCAGTCACAAACCCTGTGCCCGCCGGATTGAACAAATGTACTGAAGGCGGATCGTCAGACATGGCTTGACCCCCGAACGCAAGCTCATAGCGGATAGGCACAGTCTGCACGGGCTGCGGCGCTGTCAGGCGCCAGCTGCCGCTGGGTTGCTTTTGCCAAAAGCTGGGTCCGCGCACATGAAAGCCGTAAAAGGCGCGGCCCTCAATCTCAACGGAAACGGGCCAGTCGGGCATGGCTTCGCCGTTCGGGGCGCGGGCAGTCAGGGCAAAGGTTACATCAGTGCGGGGTTTGTCGGGTGCAAGATCCTGTTCTGCCAGCAATGATGATGTGGCCGGGTCACCGTGAAACAGGTCAACCTCAACCAGAGGGGCCTGTTCGTGGGCAAGGAAAAGAGTGCCGTCGCTATTGATGCCAAAGCTGCCCTTGACGATGATCACAGCCCCTTCACTATCGTCGGGCGTCCAGTGACGGAAGGCGATGTGCGGAAATGGCAAGGAGGTGACAAGGCGCATCAGGGCGAAACCGCAAGCAGGGGAAGATCTCTTGTTGTCTGGGTTGGAATGTTCATCAGCGCTCCGGTTCCAGCAGGAATGTATAGGCGCAGGCATCCCACATGTGATAATCGACTGCCGCCTTCATGATATGGGTAAAGCCGATGGCATCACGGAAAAGCCCGTTGAAGAACGGTTCAACCTGATTGCGCAGGTAATCACTGGTGCCAAGGCTGAAGTAAGGGGCAGTCGAAATGGGTGGCGGGGTGCTGGTTTCACGGACAAAGCCTGCTGCAGCGATCTGGGCCTGCGCGATTGCAAGGGTATGGGCGCTGTAGAAATCAGCCAGATGCCAGGTCCGCAGCCTGCCGTTCTGATCGCCAAGGGCGGTGAACAGGGCAGAGATCAAATTGCTGACAAAGGTGCGGAAATCGGGTGTGCGGGCGGCAGCGAATATCCGGTTCAGCTGTGCGAAATCCGTGGCCACAAGGTTCTGGTTGCGCAAGGGGAACAGCACGGGCAGCGCGCGCCATTCTGGCGCGCGCTCCCATTTGGTGAACATCATGCTGGGCCGACCGCCCGGTGACGTGCCGTGGTTTGGCATGGATGCCGGAATAGGAGGAGGCAAAGTGACACCGCCCCATCTCAGCACATCTGACACCAACGGGATCAGACCGGGGGTCTGCAGCGAGGTCAGCACATCGCCCGCCACCTGCCGCGCCTTGATGCCCGCGCGTGATGCATCCGAAAGGCGCGATCCGGCGCGCCGGGCAGTGGCCGCATGCAGCCCAGAGGCGTTGTAAGTATCGCATTTTACCTGAAGTTCGGGCTTGTGGGCCTTGGCGGCCAATGCCGCGCAGGACGCAAGGCCCCCGCCAAGCGAATGCCCCAGGATCATCAGCCGTCCGTTCCAGCTGGCCATCGCCTCATCTGCGGCGCGGCGCGCGGCGCGCATGGCATCCAGATATTGCGGTGGCACGTTGCCAAGCGCCTGAGAGATGTTTGTCGGCCAATCGCCGTTGGCCCCGTAGAACAACGAGGCTGACCCTGTCCAGTCAATATGCACTGATCCGATCCCAACTGGGCCAAGGTTGACAGATATCGTCTCGCGCCCTGTGCTTTGCAGGACAAGCGGCTGTTCGCGCAGCCCGGCAGCCCGCAGGCTGGCGCGGCTGGCAGTCGGTGGGAAGCGCCCGGTGGGTGATATGGTGGGGATGATGGGGTTGAGCGTGGATGCATCCATCGCCCAGGACATCACACCTGTCGGGGTGACCGTGCAGCGCACCTCGGCATGGACGGCGATTTCGTCAATATCGGCGGCATTCATTTCCGACCCGCGGAAGACAAGGGCGGGGGGACAGACATCAAGCGGTGTCTGTCTGCCGCTGCGCTTGGGGTGATACAGACGGCAGAACATGCCGTTGGGCAGGTCCATGGACCAACCGCGCTGCCAGTGATCCCAGAGCCGCGCCTTTTCCTGCCGTAGGCGGGGGGTCAGATCGCTGTCGGGGTAGCCGTAGATATCAAGGATCAGCATGGCCGCCTTGTTCAGGCATGGCTGCCAATCGCCGTTCCCGGAAATGCGGGTCGAGCCTGTCACGCCTAGGGCCCCCAGATCTGATCGCCCCGGTCCGGCGTGGACAACGGCGCGTCGTAGCGGGAGTGCACCTCATCCTGTGCCAGATACCAGCCACCATCGATCTGGAAGTCGAACGCCGCAAGCTGGCTGCGCAGGCGGCTGGCCTCTTCGGTGCGGCTCAGACGGGGGCCTGCCACCTGCAGCAGCTGATCAAAGCGCCAGGCGGTGTGGCGGGTTTCGGGGCCGGAGCCGGTGGCAAAGTTGTCAATGGCCTGATCAAGCAGGGTAAAAAGCCGGTCGGTCTGTTCCGGTGCGCCCGGTTGTACCTTTCCATCGCGCAAGAGGCGGAACAAGGTTTCGGTTGTGGCAAGGTTTGCAACACCATAACCAAGACTTTCCATTAGGCTGTCTGTTGGCGTGCCATCGGGGAACTTCGGTTGGCGCCACGGATCAGCTCCAAATTCCAACAACATCAGAAGCGCGCCAAGGTTGCGCTGGCCCTCGGCCAGTGAAAGGGGCGTTTCATGGCGAAACCCATGGCGCGCCGCGTTGGGATCAGCCCCGCCTTGCAGCAGCGCACGCAACACAGGCAGACTGGCGTCATGGTCGGGGAACAGCATGAAAGCAGGGGCGCCCGGGGTGGTGCGTTCGATTGCCATGAACAGGACCTCCGAGTGGTTCTCTCGGGGGTCTGCCCCTTGTGCGATCAGCGCCAGCGCAGCGGGTGCATTGTAGGCCATGGCCGCCTCTTGCAGCAGTGTCGCCATATAGGGCACGGGCCTGTCATCGCGCGTAAAGTCAAGCCGCGGGGCAGGATAACCCTGCGACAAGGCAGTCGCCCCAATGCTGTCAAGTTCTGCCGGGGTTGGCGTGCCGCCATCTGCGATGATGCGCGCCAGTGCCGTAATGGCGCCAGGGGCTGCAGACCAGCGTGTATCGAACGTCTCCTTGTCCTCTGGCTGCATCACGGCTTGCTCCTGTACGGGTGGCGGGACGACGGCATCGGCTGGCATGGGTTGGCTGGCAGCGGTCTCTTGCAGGGTCACCGTGACCGGTGCTGTGAAAGCACCTGCCAGAAAGCCCAGGCACAGACCCGTGGCAAGGCAAAGTGGCGCGATCCAGATCAGCCGGTTCATGCAAACAGGCCCTCAGTTGATTTTCACAAGGTCGGCGAATAGCTCAATCAGCTTGTTCATGGTGACGGACAACTTTTTGCCGTTGACGGTGATTGTGCCATTGTCCTGCATGGTGATCAGGCTTGCACCTACCTTGAGGGTGATGCTGTCACCGGCGGTGATTTCAATCTTCTTGCCGGCATCCAGCGTATAATTGCCCCTGACTTCGGTTGATTTATCGCGCCCCACCGATTCCGTATGGTTCATGGCGATCATCTGGGATTTCGTATCCTCGACCCCGATCACCAGATTGCCCGACCCCAGCTTGCTGCCGACATCGCCAAGCGCCTCAGCAACAAAACCTATGCCTTGGGTGTTCTCATCCGCACCGGATGGGGTGATGGTGCCCAGCTTGCCCGGCCCCACGCCAATATGCAGGTCGCCCCCCACCATCTGCCGCATAGTGTTGCCGATTTCGGTGGCCTGGTCATGCCCGACGCTGATCACAGCATTGCGGTTGACGCGTTCAGATGCGTTGCGTTCGATCTTGATGTTCAAGTCGCGCTGACCGTGAATAAAAATTTCCTCTTTGGCCTTTTCATCCTCGAACCGAAGTTCGTTGAAGCCATTCCCCTTATGTGTGTCGGTCTTGAAGGTACTGCGCGTCTTGTGCGTTGGCAGATCGTAGGGCACCTTGTTGCGCCCGTTGTAAACGCAGCCCGTCACAAGCGGCTGATCGGGATCACCGTCCAGAAACTCGACCACCACCTCCATGCCGATACGCGGGATCACCATGCCGCCCCAGCCGTTGCCGCCCCAATTCTGGCTGACCCGGCAGCGCATGGAGTTGGCGGCCTTCAGATCCCAGTGGAACCGCACAAGGATGCGGCCGTATTCATCACAGTCAATCTCGCCTTCGCCCACCACCACCGCTGTTTGCGGCCCGCGCACATCGGCAAGGGCCGTCTTGCGTTCAGGCCGCATCGGGGAAGTTTCGGGTATCAGCACGTAATGCCCGCGATAGGGCAGATCGTCACCTGTTTGCCCGCCAGTGCCGTAACTTTCGGATGTGAACGAGTGGTTGGCAACAAGGCAAAGGTAGCCCATCCCCAAGCCTGGCACGGCATCACCGGCCAAACCTACGCGCATGCCAGCCCCCAGTGACAGCACATCACCCTCGGCTGCAAACCGTTGGTCCTGCCCGCGCTCTGCATCACTGCGCAGCTTGGCTACAAGGCGGCCTCGGTTCTGATCAAGGTAATCACCCGGCCAGTCAAAGCTTTCGATCTTGCCCTGCGCATGCGTTGCGTCACCTATGCGGTCAACCTCCATCTTCGCATTCGGAAGCTTGAAATTGTAATCCGTCAGCCGGATTGCCCCTGTCGTCATGCGCCGGGCTGGTTGCCAGGCCCAGAAATGCTCATCTTCGGCCTGATGATGTCCGTCATCAGGATGAAAATCACGCACACCAATGGTTGCATGGCTGTCGACCGCGTCGGTCAGAACCATCTTGTGAGCACCTTCGGCGTGCCGGAAATGATATGAAATGCCGTGCCGCTCCATCAGCCTTGTTGCAAAGTCCATATCGCTTTCGCGGAACTGCACGGTGTATTCCAGAACCGGATAGGTATCGACCGTGGCCACCTCAAGCTGTCCCGCATCGGAATAGGCGCACAGCAGTTCATCAAGAATCTGAATCACCGTCCTGTTGTGGAAAATCCGCTGGTTGCGCCGCAGTGAGGCAAGCCAGAACCAGGGTTGCAGGCGCAAGGTAAAGCGATGGCCATTTTCCCCTGCGCCCAGCCAACGGGCCTCGGTCACGATGCCATCAAACACCCGCGCATCACGGAGGTATTGCAGCGTGACACTGGCATGGGTGCCAATCAGTGCGTCAAAATCTATTTCGGCCGTGGCTGCCAGACAATCAACCTGCCAGTCGAACAACCCGTTCATCCGTTCTGTGCCGCCAAAGCGTTGCAGCACAAGGACATCGGGCCCCAAAGCCGTGGTCAACCGCCCCATCCGGGATACTTGCGAAAAGGCACTGACCATAAAGGAAACCTTGCACCACGGAAGCGCGATATACGGCGAGGTTATAGCAAAGCCTTCAACTTTCAACCGCTAACGGAACATGACTGCAAAGTCTGAACTTTCGCTCGCCATGTCGGCAAGGATTTGGCCCAGCAGGACAATCAGGCACCGCACATTTCCTGCCGTGCCGGTTGAAACAGGGTGGTGACCGGCGGCTTTCCGCGAAAGGCCACTACCGGGCGTGGCGCAGCCAGCATTCCGCCTGAACCCTCATGCACGCCC
The DNA here is from genome assembly GCA_046049665.1 of Pseudomonadota bacterium. Taxonomy (GTDB): domain Bacteria; phylum Pseudomonadota; class Alphaproteobacteria; order Rhodobacterales; family Rhodobacteraceae; genus JAAFHS01. The sequence continues at coordinate 6,760 of JBJOQW010000152.1, forward strand.
TATCTGCTTTCTGGCGCGCAGTCTTTTGAAAGACCCGAACGGAACCGGTGCTGGCCAAACCAAAAAAAGCGATGGTTTGGCCGCTCTGAACCGACTGATCAGTATTTGCCCTAAAGGATCTCGCTCAGCTTGACCACGCGGCCTTCAGCCACCGATTTCAGCGCAGCTTCCGCCAGTGCCAGCGCCATCAGCCCGTCTTCACCCGAAGGGCTGGCCTTGGCTTTGCCGCCCATTGCGCCAATGAAGGCGGCGATTTCGGCGGCATAGGCCTCGGTGTAGCGCGTCATGAAGAAGTCATGCAGCGGCGGGCGGGTATAGCCTGCACCTGTGGCCACCTCGATGCTGACGGGGCGCTGGTTTTCTGCCGTCACAGCACCCTTTGCGCCATGCACCTCGATCCGCTGGTCATAGCCATAGGTGGCCCGGCGGCTGTTCGAGATGACGGCCATCTTGCCGGTTGCGGTTTTCAGCATGACCTGAACGCTGTCACTGTCACCGGCCTTGCCGATGGCAGGATCGACCAAGACGGCGGCCATGGCCGACACCTCGGCCACCTCTTCGCCCAGAAGGAAACGCGCCATGTCGAAGTCATGGATCGTCATGTCACGGAAGATGCCGCCAGAGCGGGCGATGTAATCCACGGGCGGTGCGCCGGGATCGCGGCTGGTGATGACGACCATTTCAACCGCACCCACGGTGCCCTTGTCAATTTCAGCGCGGACCGCCTGGAAATGCGGGTCAAAGCGGCGGTTGAAGCCCACCATCAGCGTGCCCTTGTGGGCGCGGACAACCTCGAGGCACTGTTTGACGCGGGCAAGGCTAAGGTCGATCGGCTTTTCGCAGAACACGGCCTTGCCTGCCTTCACGAACTGTTCGATCAGGTCGGCGTGGGTATCGGTCGGCGTGCAGATCACCACGGCGTCGATGTCCTTGGCGGCACAGATGGCGTCGATGCTGCGCACGTCACAGCCATACTGATCGGCAATGGCCTGTGCGGCTGCCGGGAAGGCATCAGCTACGGCCACCAGACGCGCGTTCGCATCACCCGTGATGGCCTTGGCATGCACCTTGCCAATGCGGCCTGCGCCCAGAAGGCCAAACTTGATTGTCATGTCGTCTCCTTGCTGGCCTTTGCAAAAGGCCGGTTCGTGCAGGCAGCAGCGGCGGGGCCGCATGTTTCCGCGATGATTTGGCTGATACCTTCGTTGCCATTGCTTTTGCGTCTGCGCAAGGATGCAACGCTGCAGGCCGGGTGGAAAACTGCAAACCGATTGACCGGATGCCCGCGCTGGCGCAGCGTGGTAGCTGAGGAATGTGGGGGGCAACGCGATGGGCAAACGCGACTACAGCCCGTTTGGCGCGGACGCCAGGCGCGCCGTGGAAACCGGCCTGACGGCGGCCGAGTGGTACCACACGGATGTGCCGCGCAAGGTGATGAAGGATCTGATGGCACGCTCTGACGGCCCGGCGATCCGCGACACGATCCTGCTGTATGGCGGCATGATCATGCTTGCCGGTTTCGGCATTGCGCTGTGGCCAAGCTGGTGGTCGGCGCCGTTCTGGCTGGCCTACGGTGTGCTTTACGGTTCTGCATCGGATTCGCGTTGGCACGAGTGTGGCCACGGCACGGCCTTCCGCACGCCATGGATGAACAACGCGGTCTACCAGATTGCCAGCTTCATGATCATGCGCAACCCGGCCGCCTGGCGTTGGAGCCATGCGCGACACCATTCGGAAACCTACCTTGTTGGCCGCGACCCCGAGATTGCGATCATGCGCCCGCCGGAACTGTTCAAGCTGATCCTGAACTTCTTTGGCGTGCTGGATGTGCTGGCCTTTGTGCCCCGCATCCTGCGCAACGCAATGTCCGGCCCTACAGCCGAGGAGCGGACCTATGTGCCGCAAAGCGAATGGGGAAAGGTCCAGCGCGCGGCGATCATCCATGTGGCCATCTATGCGGCCACAATTGCGCTTGCGGTCTGGATGGCATCAATCCTGCCGCTGATGGTGATTGGCCTGCCGCGCATGTATGGCGCGTGGCACCATGTGATGACGGGCCTGTTGCAGCACGGGGGGCTGGCGGACAATGTGGTGGACCACCGGTTGAACAGCCGCACGGTGCTGATGAACCCCATCAGCCGCTTTATCTATTGGAACATGAACTACCATGTCGAACATCACATGTTCCCGATGGTGCCCTACCACGCGCTGCCCCGCCTGCATGAGGTCATGAAAGCCGACCTGCCGTCCCCCAACCGGTCGATCGCTGAGGCGTTCCGCGAGATGTGGCCCGCAATCAAGCGGCAGGTGATGAACGAGGATTACTTCCTGAAGCGCAACCTGCCGCCCACCGCGAAGCCCTATCGCGAGGATTTCCACCTTTACGTGCCGGGCATGATGCCCCCCAGCGCCGCAGAATAGGGACCGACCGATGCCCTGGATTGACGCCTGCGCCACCGACGACATCGACG
>JBJOQW010000153.1:0-14696 GCA_046049665.1 Pseudomonadota bacterium
TGGGTAGGACGTGATGCCCGCCACACATCCTATGCAGACCTCCCGGATGCGCTTTCTGACGTTGAAACGCGCTGCCGTTCCCGCGGGGGATTGACCCCCTAGGAACGGCTTTGGCACCCGGCAAACATTGGTCGCGGTTGGCGTTTTGTCTTTGAGTATTTGGACAAAGAGAAAACGGGCTTTCATCTTTGCGCAAATATCCGCGCCGCAGGCCCCGGTCGGCCCCAAGTGCCGACGTGGCCTTGCGCGCCCAACCGCTGCGTGGTTCAGTCTGGCCATGAACAGCGCCCGTATTCCTTCCCTTGATCTGGCCCGCACGGCGGCGATCATCGGCATGGTGGCCTTTCACTTCAGCTATGATCTGGAGCTGTTCGGCTATCTGCCACGGGGCACCACGACCAGCGGGTTCTTCTGGTATCATGCGCGCATTGTGGCGGGGTCTTTCCTGTTTCTGTCCGGCATCGGGCTGTGGCTTGCCCATGGCGCGGGCATCCGCTGGCCTGCCTTCTGGCGGCGCTGGGGAATTGTGGCGGGGGCGGCGGTGCTGGTTTCGGTGGTCAGCCGCTATGCCACGCCGCAGGCCCCCATCCACTTTGGCATCCTGCATTGCATTGCGCTGACCAGCCTTGTGGCGCTGCCGTTTCTGCGGCTGCCCGCCATTGTCACGCTTGCCGTTGCGGTGCTGGCCTTCATCCTGCCAAGCCTTGCCAGCAGCACTGCCTTCAACGGCCTGCCCTTCATCTGGACCGGCCTTGCCGCGACGCGCCCGATCATGGCTGATTATGTGCCGCTGTTCCCGTGGTTTGCGCCGGTGCTTGCGGGCCTTGCGCTGGCCAAACTCGCTGACGGCGCGGGGCTGTGGCAGCGTCTGCGCCGCGCGCCCCGCGCGTGGGAGCGTGTGGCCGCATGGCCCGGCCAGCACAGCCTTGCGATATACCTTGTCCACCAACCCCTGCTGATCGGCGGTTTTGTCGCCTTTCGCTGGCTGACCTTGTGAGCACCCTATGCTGAACAATGCCCCCGATCTTTACGCAGCCCTGCGTGCCCTTGCCAGCACCACGGATGCAGACCTTGAAGCCCTGATCGCCATGGCAGACGCCGCCACACAGGCCCGCCTGCGCGCTCTGGATCAGGGCCTGCTGGCCGCCATCCTGCGCAAGGCGCGTACGGGGCATGCCGTGGCCACTGCGCCCACCATCCGCGCATGGCTGGCAGGGCAAAGCTTTCCGGCGATGTTTCAGCCAGACATTTCGGCCGGACCTACCATTGCGCTTTTGACCGCAGGCCAGCGCCCGGACATGCCCGCCTTTTCCGACCGGGCCTTTGACGCGTGGTTTGCCGCGCAAGGCGTGCCCTACGGGCTGGGGGCCTATGCCGAGGACAGGCGGGTTTATACCTCGGCCCAGTTTGCCGATGCGGGGGGGCCGGAACGGCGCACGGTGCATACAGGGATTGACGTGTTCGCACCCGCTATGACGCCCGTGCATGCGCCACTGGCAGGCCGGGTGCTGCACGTGACCTACAATTCCGATCCGCTGGATTATGGCCATACGCTGATTGTGCAGCATGAAGCGGATGGCGTGCCGTTCTACACGCTTTACGGCCATCTGGCGGGCACGCTTCCGGGGCTGCTGCAGCCGGGCGATACCGTGCAGGCGGGGCAGGTGATCTGCCATTTGGGCGATTGGCATGAAAACGGCGGCTGGGCGCCGCATCTGCATTTTCAGGTGATGACGGATATGCTGGGCCGCACTGACGGCAATTTTGTCGGTGCGGGCCACGCGGGCCTGTGGGATGTGTGGTCGGATGTGTGCATTGACCCTGATCTGGTGATGCGGTTGGGGGCGGGCCGGTTTGAGGTGTAATCCACCCGGTCAAATCCCGGCATACCATTCATAGCCCCGGTCGGCCCAATAGCTGCCATTGCCATCGCCAAGGCCCTGCACCCCTGCCACAAGCTCGATCTTGTGCAGGTATTTCGCCATCTTGTAGCCCAGTTGCCGTTCCACCCGCACCCGCAAGGGCGCGCCGTTGGCGACGGGCAATGGCGCATCGTTCAGGCCATAGGCAAGGATGGTCTGGGGGTGCACGGCATCGCGCAGATCAATGCTTTCATAGTATTTCACAAGGCCCGAGAGGCTGCGTTCGATCGTATCCATGCAGTGAAACACCACAAACCGCGCCTCTTGCGTGGGGCGGGCCTGATCCAGCAGGCGTGACAATGGCACACCCGTCCATTTGGCAATGCAGGACCAGCCTTCCACGCAATCATGCCGGGTGATCTGCGTGCGTGCAGGCATGGCCTGCAATTCGGCCAATGACAGACGCAAGGGGCGTTCGACCGCACCCACCACCTCCAGCCGCCAGTCGGCGAAGCCGGCACTTGCCAGCGTCTGATAATCAGCATCCGAAGGGTTGATTGTGCCATTCGGCTTTTGCCCTTGGCGGATGTCGGCCGTGGTGAATTCGGGCGCCAGCGCATCACCCCCCAGCAGGCGCTGGGTGCGGTAGGTCAGCCCGCTGGCCGCCATCAGCACCCCGCGCGCAGCACCGCCCGGCTTTGCCGCGCTGTCCAGCACCTTGCACCCTGACAGGCCCATCAAGGCCCCGCCTGCCGCCGCCGTCAGAAACCCGCGCCGCTGCATTATTCTTCTCCCTTATCAAGCCGGTACCAGCCCGTGATGATCGACCGCAGTTCGTTCAGCGGCCCTGCCAGCAGGATCATCGCCATGTGCACCACAAAGAACCCCACCAGCGCCCACATCACGATGAAATGGATGGTCCGCGCCGTCTGCCGCCCGCCGAACACATCCAGCAGCCAGGGGGCCGTGGCGTTGAACGACGGTGACATGGTCAGGCCCGTGGCAATCATCAGCGGCAGTGCCACGAACAAGACCCCCGCATAGGCTAGCTTTTGCAGTACGGAATAACGCCGCGTATGGTGAATGCGCAGGCGGGCATGATCCACCACATCACGCGGCAGGGCGCGCAGATCGGCCCATGTCGGGATCAGGTCACGCAAATGCCCGTTCAGCGCGCTTGCCACCAGCCACACCGCCAGCGTGCCCACCAGAAGCCATGCGAAAAAGAAATGGATCACGCGGCCTGTGGCAAGGCTCGTGTAGCTTGGGATTGTCGCCCAGGATGGAAAGGCGCGCGCCTCACCGCCCGACACACCCAGCAGCCCGGTCGTGTCAAACGCGGCCCCGCCCAAGCGCGTCACCCCGCGCAGGCTGCCACCATCCTGCACGGCGCTGATCGACAGGATCGCATTGTCATAGTCAAACCCGCTTTCCATGCCGATGTGCAAGGAGGGAAAGGCATTGAAAATCTGCAACCCTGTCAGCATCAGGAAAAACAGGCATACCGCCCATATCCAATGCGTGATGCGCGTCCAGATGCGCTGGCGGTAAATCAATGGTCCTTGCGGCATCGGCTGTCCCTTTCCGTTCGTCGCTTCACCTGCAGCAACGGCCCGGACGGCGGAAAGTTTCAGGCGCGTGTGGCAAGACCGTGCCGGGTGATTGCATTTTCACCCCCCCGCCGCTATTTCGGATGCAACGCAAGTGGCAGGCCGAGGGGCATATGAACTGGATTTCCAACTACGTCCGCCCCAAGATCAACTCGCTGTTTTCCCGCCGCGAGGTGCCGGAAAACCTGTGGACCAAGTGCCCCGAATGCGGGACCATGCTGTTTCACCGCGAACTTGCCATGAACCTGCATGTCTGTTCCAACTGCGATCATCATATGGCCATCACGCCGCGTGACCGGTTCAAATCGCTGTTTGACCTTGGCATTTTCACCGAAGTGAAGGTGCCCGAACCCGTGGTTGACCCGCTGCATTTCCGTGACCAGAAGAAATACACGGATCGTCTGAAGGCCGCACAAAAGGCGAGCGGCGAAAAAGAGGCGATGCTGGTGGCCGAAGGCGAGATGGGGCGCACACCGATTGTGGCCATTGCACAGGACTTCAGCTTTATCGCAGGCTCGATGAGCATGTATGTCGGCAATGCGATCATTGCAGCGGCGGAACGCGCGATCAAGCTGAAGCGGCCCTTGGTGCTGTTTGCGGCATCAGGTGGCGCGCGGATGCAGGAAGGGATCCTGTCGCTGATGCAGATGCCGCGCACAACGGTAGCCGTGCAGATGCTGCGCGAGGCGAACCTGCCCTATATCGTGGTGCTGACGCATCCGACGACGGGCGGGGTGACGGCCAGCTATGCGATGCTGGGCGATGTGCAGATTGCCGAACCCAACGCGCTGATCTGCTTTGCCGGGCCACGGGTGATTGAACAGACCATCCGCGAAAAGCTGCCCGAAGGGTTTCAGCGCGCGGAATACTTGCTGGATCATGGCATGCTTGACCGCGTGACGCACCGCAAGAACCTGCGCGATGAGCTGATCACCATCTGCCGCATGCTGATGGGACAGTCGCCCGCCATCAAGGGTGATCTGCCGGCACCGGGCACGCCGGATGTGGCGGCTGCTGTTGACGCGGCACAGTAAGCGGCCGTGACAACCGGATCGGATGCCATCCTTGAACGGATGATGACCTTGCACCCCAAGGTCATCGACCTGACGCTTGACCGCATGCACCGCCTGCTAGCGCGTCTGGGCAACCCCGAACGAAAGCTGCCGCCGGTGATCCATATTGCAGGCACCAATGGCAAGGGCAGCACGCAGGCGATGATCCGCGCAGGGCTTGAGGCGGGCGGGGCGCGCGTTCACGCCTATACCTCGCCGCATCTGGCACGCTTTCACGAACGCATCCGGCTGGCGGGCGATCTGATTTCAGAACCCATGCTGACGGCGCTTTTGGATGAAAGCGCGGCGGCCAACGGGGCCGACAACATCACCTTTTTCGAGATCACCACGGCTGCGGCCTTTCTGGCCTTTGCGCGCACTTCTGCGGATTTCACCTTGCTGGAGGTGGGCCTTGGCGGGCGGCTGGATGCAACGAACGTGGTGGATGCGCCGCGCCTGACAATCATCACGCCGGTATCTTTGGACCACCAGCAATATCTGGGTGACACGGTAGGCGCCATTGCCGGCGAAAAGGCCGGGATCATCAAACGCGACGTGCCAGTGATTGTGGGGCCGCAAACCGAAGAAGGCTTGGCTGCGATTGAGGCAAAGGCCGCGCGCATGGGTGCGCCCGTGCTGGCGCATGGGCAGCACTGGCATGCGTTCAGCGAACGCGGCCGCCTGATCTTTCAGGATGAAAACGGTCTGCTGGACCTGCCCCTGCCAAACCTGCCCGGCCCGCATCAGATTGAAAACGCCGGGGCCGCCATCATGGCGCTGCGCCATCTGGGCAAGGACGACGCGGCCTGTGAGGCGGCAGTCACCTGTGCCTTCTGGCCCGCGCGGATGCAGCGCCTGCGCAAAGGGCCACTGGTGGACAGCGCGCCGGGGGTCGAATTGTGGCTGGACGGCGGGCATAACCCGGCAGGCGGTGCGGCCGTTGCGGCGACACTGGCACAAATGCCCGAACGCGAAACGCATCTGATCTGCGGGATGCTGAACACCAAGGACGTGAAGGGCTATATGGAGCCCCTTGCCGGGCAGGTCAGCCGCCTGCATGCGGTCAGCATTCCCGGCGAAAAGAACACGCTGCCCGCCGAGGTGACGCGCGATGCGGCCCTGTCAGCGGGGATTGATGCGGTCACCGCCGAAACCGTTGCCGGGGCGCTGTTGGCGATTGCCAACCACGCCCCCCATGCCCGTGTGCTGATCTGTGGCAGCCTTTACCTTGCCGGGCATATCCTGCGCGAGAACGGCTGATCAGCAGCCCCGGATGGGTTCTGCGCCTGCCACGCCATAGCGCGCCAGAAACATCTGCACCGCCCCTGTTACCGACCGCGTCACATCTTCCTTGCGGATATGTTCTGACATGCCGAACAGCAGCTTTTCATGGATCGCCGCCTTGCACAGTTGCGCAAACTGGTCTGCCGCCAGATCAAGATCATCAATCGCCAGCGCACCACATGCAACCATATGCCCGAAGTGGAATACCAGCCGGTCATGAATCAGCCCCGGCCCGTTGCGGTAGAACTCGCGCGCGATGTCTGGGAAGCGCTGCCCTTCGGCCATCACCAGCCGGAACATGCTGCGCCCGAAATCCGACATCAGGAATTCGGCAATCCGCTCACCGGCCATGGTCAGCATCTGCTCCAGCGGCAGACCATCGGCGATTTCGGCCTCGGCCTGTTCGGTCTGCCGCCGGCATTCCGTGCGCAGGATTTCCGTAAACAGCAGGCGTTTGTCGGGGAAATAGCTGTAAAGCGTGGCTTTGGAAACGCCCGCCTCGCGCGCGATATCATCCACCGATGCGCCCTCAAAACCATCGCGCATGAACACAGTCCGGGCGCCTGACAGCACCTGGTCGAACTTGCGTCCCTTGCGAATGATTGCCTCGTTCATCGGCACCCCCCATCCGACCATAGCCGGGTGGGGGCTTTGCAACAAGACCGCCTTCAGGGTCATTTGCCCGAGGTGGACAGGACCGCGGCCGTAGCATCTGACGGGAAAACCAGCGTTGGCAGGTTCATGTCGAACGAAAAGGCAAAGGCCGGGGCCGAAGCGATGATCAGGGCAGCTGCAAGTGCGAAGCGTTTCATTTCATTCTCCTTTTTCCGAACCGTTTGGTTCATGTGAGAAGATATGAACCGATTCGTTCAGTTTGGCAAGCAGAAAATAAACTGAACGGTTCAGTTTCTATCTTCACCTTGCGAAACCATATCGGGCCGCTAGATTAGAACCATTCCAAACTTGGGGCCGCCATGATTTCTGCCTTCACCTCGCGCCGCCGCTTTGCTGACCTGTCCGAGCAAGAGGTGCTGGCGCTTGCGATTTCATCCGAAGAAGACGACGCCCGCATTTACCGCAGCTATGCGCAGCGGCTGCAGGCCGATTATCCGGCCTCGGCCACGTTGTTTGATGGCATGGCAGTGGAGGAAGACACGCATCGCCAGCGGCTGATTGATCTGCACCAAAGCCGATTTGGCGATGTGATCCCGCTGATCCGGCGCGAACATGTGGCGGGCTATTACGCGCGCCAGCCGGTCTGGCTGACGGCGAACCTGTCGCTTGACCGTATCCGCGCCGAAGCGCATGCGATGGAGACACAGGCCCGTACTTTTTACGAAACGGCAGCGGCGCGCACCACGGATGCCGCCACGCGCAAGCTGCTGGGTGATCTGGCGGCCGCCGAAGCGGGGCACGAACGCCGCGCCGATCAGCTTTCGCCAACAGGTGAGGCGGAACAGGAAGAAGCCGCCACCGAAAACCGCCAGTTCATTCTGACATGGGTTCAGCCGGGGCTGGCGGGGCTGATGGATGGGTCGGTCTCAACCCTCGCGCCGATCTTTGCCACGGCCTTTGCCACGCAGGATACATGGACGACGTTTCTGGTGGGCCTTGCCGCATCGGTGGGCGCGGGCATTTCCATGGGCTTTACGGAGGCCGCGCATGATGACGGCGTGCTGTCGGGGCGGGGCAGCCCGTGGAAGCGCGGCCTTGCCAGCGGTATCATGACCACGGTGGGCGGGCTGGGCCATGCGCTGCCATATCTGATCCCGGATTTCTGGACGGCGACGATCATTGCCATGGCGGTGGTGTTCATCGAATTGTGGGCGATTGCGTGGATTCAAAACCGCTACATGCAGACGCCCTTCCTGCGGGCGGCTTTTCAGGTTGTGGTTGGCGGGGCTTTGGTCTTTGCTGCGGGGGTATTCATCGGGGGCGGCTAATGTATAAAAAAGGCGAAGTTTCCTATCAGGCGCTGCCCTTGCCAGACCGGGTAGATGTGCCCGATCCGCAAGCCGCGGCTGACAGGTTTCTGGCCTTCATGCGCCAGCGCCATTCAGTGCGCCAATACGCCCCAACGCCCGTGCCCGAAGGCGTGATTGCCGCCTGCATTGCCGCCGCTGGCACGGCGCCATCAGGGGCCAACCATCAGCCTTGGCATTTTGTGGCCATCTCTGACCCTGCCATGAAAGCCACCATTCGCGCAGGTGCAGAAGAGGAAGAACGCGCGTTCTATTCAGGCGGGGCAGGGGATGAATGGCTGGCGGCGCTTGAGCCGATCGGGACGGGGGTCAACAAACCGCATCTGACGGACGCGCCATGGCTGATCGTGGTCTTTGCGCAACGCTATGGCGTGACCGATGACGGGGACCGCTACAAGAATTACTATGTGCCCGAAAGCGTGGGCATTGCCACGGGTTTCCTGATTGCGGCCTTGCATCATGCGGGCCTTGCCTGCCTTGAACATACGCCCAACCCGATGAAATTCCTGAATGATCTCTGCGCGCGGCCTGCACATGAAAAGCCCGTGATGATCCTGCCTGTGGGCTATCCGGCGGCAGATGCCACCGTACCTGCCGTAGCCAAGCGCAAGAAACCGCTCAGCACCATTCTTAGCACGTTCCGCTGACTGGCCCTTTCATTGTCGCCTAAATATCCGCGCCGCAGGCATCGCACATCTGCCACGCGCGCGGCCCGTCAGGACACCCACATGCGCCGGATATAATCGGCGGTCATCAGATCCAGATGCGCGCCGCCGCCGTTCTTGGCGATGGTGATTTCATCGTCTGACCTGCGTGCAAACAGTGCCGGATCGTCATAGAAATCCGCCACCACATCGCCTTCGGTGATCGCACCGCTGGCCAGCGGATCAATCAATTCGCCAATGTGGTGCAGTGTCGTGGCGCGGCTGTCCACGAACAGCCTTGCGCGGGACATGGCGGTATCATCCACTTCGCGCATGCCGGGTTTGTAGGCCCCGATCAGATCAAGGTGCTGGCCCGGTTGCAGCCAGTCACCCCTTACCAGCGGTGCTGTCGCCATGGTGGCGCAGCAGATGATATCGGCCCGCCGCACGGCCTGTTCCAGATCATCTGCCACGGGCAGGCCCATGCGCGCGGCGGTATCGCGGTTCCGGCTCCACACTGTGAAGTCCGCCCCCGGAAACACCGATGAATAGGCCTGCACCATGGACCGCGCGACGGTGCCTGCCCCGACCAGCAGGATGCGCCGGGCATCGCGGCGGGCCAGCCTGCGGGCAGCAAGCAGACTGTCGCCTGCGGTTTTCCACTTGGTCACCAGATGAAAATCGACCACGGCGGCCAGCCTGCCTGTGGCATCATCAAACAGCGTCACCGCGCCGTTGACCGTGGCCAGCGGGGCCGCGTTGCCGGGAAACACCGTGGCCACCTTGACCAGTTGCCCCAGCCCGTCAATCCATGCAGCGCGGTTCAACAGCGTATCGCCGCCCCGATACAAGAGCAGGTCCTTGATCTCGGCCCGGGGCAGGCGGTGGCCAGCCTCGATGGCCGCTGTGATTCCGTCCCATCTGAGCGCGGCTTCTGCCTCGGGTCCGATGATTACGGCCATGCTGCCTCCTGTTGTGTCAGTAACCCTGCCGCCACCAGCCGTGCGGCCCAGCCTGCGGGGCCTTCGAACTGATGCACTTGCCAGCCACGCGCTGCTGCTGCTGCAATATTGTCGGCGCGGTCATCGGTAAACAGCAAAGACTGTGGCGGCAGGGCGCAATCATCCTCGACCATCTGAAAGATCGCGGGATCGGGTTTGGTCACGCCCATGCGCCCCGAAACATAGGCGCGGTCAAATTCGCCCAGAAAATCATACTGCGTCAGGGCATAATCAAAGGAATGGATGCCAAAATTCGTCAGGGCAAACACCGGAACGCCCTTAGCGCGCAGGGTGCGCAGCAAGGCAATGGAATGTTCGATCCGGGGTGAAGCCATGTCGATCCAATGGTCATACCACCAGCGAATTTCGGTGGCCCATTGGGGGTGGCGGTCGGCCCAGTCATAGATGGTTTCGCGAAACAGGGCGCCGGCATCAATGGCTTCGTTCATCACGTGCAGGTCAACCTCGGCAAACAGGCGTTTGCGGGCGGTGGCACCTATGCGGCGGTCATAAAAGCGTTCAGGCTGCCATTCGATAAGCACATTGCCGATATCATAGATCACCGCCTGCACTGTCATCGCGCCCTCGTTTCCCGCCAGAGCGTATAAAGCCCTGCGGCCACGATCAGCGCAATCCCTGCCCAGCCCCAGGCATCGGGCAGGGTGCCAAATACCACCAGCCCCCAGATCACGGCCAAGGGCAGGGCTATGTATTCAAACGGGGCGACAAGTGCGGCTTCGCCCAGCCGGTAGGCCTGCCCGATCATCAGACCGCCGACAGAAACGGAAAGCCCGCAGGCGACAAAGGCGGGCCAATCGGCCATGACAGGCCAGACCCAGCCACGCAGCAGAAAGTCAAGGGAGGCATTGTCAGACCCGGCAAAGCGGCCGTCGCCGACGGTCAGCCCCATGGTGGTGCTGACCAGCACAAAGCCGCATTGCACGTAAAAGTTCAGGGCAAAGGCGCTTTCCGTGGCCTTCATGTGGCGCGTCATCATGTTGGTTGCGGCATAGCACAGGGCCGATATCAGCACGAGAATGGCGGCGGGTTGAAACAGGCCCTCGCCGGGGCGGAACATGATGATCACCCCCAGAAAGCCGACAACCACTGCGGCCCAGCGGCGCGGGCCGACCTTTTCGCCCAGCACGACAACGGACAGGATGGTCATCAGCATGGGTGAAATGAAGGCAATCGCCACGGCATCGGCCAGAGGCAGGGCAGCAAGGCCCAGAAAATAAGTCACGTTCGAAATCAGCACAAAGCTGACGCGCAGGAGGTGCCCGCGCGGGCGCGTGGTGATCAGGCTGCGATAGGGCACCCGCAGGGCGGCCATCAGTCCGAAAACGAAGACAAGCCCGATGATGGCACGGGTCAGGATGACCTGATGCAAGGGATAATCGTCAGAGAGCGACTTGATGGCGACGTCATTGATGGAAAAGATGGCGCTGCCAACCACCGCAAGCAGGATGGCGGTCAGGGGCTGGCTGAAACGGGGGGTGGTTGTCATGGGGCCATCATCGCAGCGGTCAGGATTTGGTCTGTTCTGGCCGCGACATCAGCAGGCTTGTCAATGCCAGTCGGGCTACCGTCCTGCGGCGCGCATCACCCGGTCAAGCATATCCAGAAACCGTGACCTGTCGGCGCTTGAAAACGGCCGCCCGCCGCCGCCCTGATGCAGGGGGTTGGCGCTGCGGATATCGGTCATCAGATCGCGGGTGGCCAGCACCATGTCGATATTCGCGGTGGTCAGCTCCTCGCCATTGTGCTTGATCACCCGCGCACCTGCCGCGACACAACGCGCAGCCAGAGGGATATCGCCTGTCACGACCACATCGCCCGGACCGCAGCGTTCGGCGATCCACTTGTCAGCCTCATCCGGGCCATCGGGCACGAACACAGAGTCCACCAGCGGGTTTTGTGATGGCCGGATGCCGCCGTTTGACACAAGCACCATGCGCACGCCCATGCGCGTGGCTACGCGCTCGGCCTCGGCCTTCACGGGGCAGGCATCGGCATCAATGTACAGCGTCATGGCCCCACCAGCCCGATCACAACGGTGACCGTGACAATCGAAATGGCGGTGGACATCAGGATGGCTGTCGACACGCGCTGCGGGGCGACGCCGTAATGGGCGGCCAGAATATAGACGTTGCCGGCCACGGGTAGCGATGCTGCGGCAACCATGACCGCTGCGGAAAATGGCGCAACCGGAAAGACCCAGAAGGCAAGCAGGGCCACGGCGGCGGGATGCAGCACCAGTTTGCAGAAGGCAAGCCAGCCAGCCACCTGCACCCGTTCGGCACTGCGCCCGGCCAAGGATGCGCCAATGGCAAACAGCGCACCGGGCGTTGCGGCTGCACCCAGAGTGGTGAGGTATTCATTCACGGGCACAGGCAGCACCCATCCGCTGGCGCCCCAGGCAAGACCCAGCACCACGGCGACGATCATCGGGTTTTTCAGCAGGCCCACAAGAAGCACGCGGACGACGCCAAACGATACCGACCCTTCGCGCCGCGCGGTGATGACCAGGGTAATCAATGAGGAAAACACGATCAGGTCAATTGACAGCACCAACAGCAACGGCCCAGCTGCCGCCTGGCCCAGCAGCAGCACGAGCATGGGTATGCCCAGAAAGCCCACGTTGCCGATGACGGCGCATTGTGCCTCGACGGCGGCTTCTTCGATGCTGATGCCGCGCGCGCGGCCGATCACAAAGGCCAGCGCATAGATGGCAAGGGAAGCCCCAAGGTAGGCCGCCACAAAGTTCCAGTCGAAGACCGCCCCAAGCGAAAGGTTCGCGGCAAAGCCGAAGAGCATGGCCGACAGGGCAAAGTAGAACACGAATTTGGTCAGGTAGGCGGTTGCTTCGGGGGTAAAGAACCGGGTGCGACCGGCAAGATAGCCTGTGGCAATCAGCGCAAAGAACGGCAGGGTTTTCAGGAATATCGCAAGCATGTACCACACATGCGCCAATCCGGCACGCAAGGAAAGGGGCAGTGTGCCGCAAGGCGTGCGCTGCTGCGGCAACGGATTGGGCCAGAGGGTTGTGCCAATGGCGGCAGTGGTCAGCCCATGACCGCAAGGGTCTGTTGCGGCGCGGTCTTGGCGATGGGCTGGTCTTTGGGCAGGGCCAGCATGATGACGGCGGGATTGCGGATGTTCTGCGCTGCGCAATCCTCGGCCATATGGGCCAGCGTGCTGTGCAGAACACGCGCAGCCGGAGTTGAGACCTGCGTGGCAACGGTGACCGCATGATCTGGTGCAAGGCCTGC
Source organism: Pseudomonadota bacterium (assembly GCA_046049665.1). Taxonomy (GTDB): domain Bacteria; phylum Pseudomonadota; class Alphaproteobacteria; order Rhodobacterales; family Rhodobacteraceae; genus JAAFHS01. The sequence goes on from JBJOQW010000153.1 coordinate 12,708, forward strand.
CTCCAGCAATTGCCGGGTCAGGTCTGGCAGGTGTTGCATGGCCATGTAAAACACCAACGTGCTGCCGGGGCGGGCAATATCGCGCACATCCGACATGCGTTCGCCGGGGCGGCAGGTGGCAGTGGCCAGCACAACGCGGTCTGTGACGCCGCGCGATGTCAGGGGTTGGCACAGGCTGGCGGCAGCGGCGCTGGCAGCAGTGATGCCGGGCACAACCTCGACCGGAATGCCGAGGGCGCGGGCGGCGTCAATCTCTTCGCAGGCGCGGCCAAACACGGATGGATCGCCCGACTTCAGGCGCACAACGTGCTGGCCCTGAAGGGCGGCGGCGGTGATGGCTGCATTGATACGGTGCTGTGGCCAGGAATGGGCACCGACCTCTTTTCCGGCAAAGACAAGGCGTGGATGGGGTCCGGCCATGGCCAGCACATCCGGGGTTATTAGGCGGTCATAGTAGATGACATGGGCTTTGCGCATCCGGTCAATGGCGCGGCTTGTCAACAGGTCTGCAGCGCCGGGGCCTGCGCCGACAAGGGTGATGGAGCCGATGCGGGGAAAGGGGGTCTGGGCAGTCATTCAGCGGCCTCTTGCAGGGGGGCGTGGCGGGCGATCAGGGCGGCGATATCGGGGCGGCAAGAGCCGCAGTTGGTGCCCGCACGCAAGGCTTGGCCAATGGCGGCAAGGCTGACATGGCCCTGATCGGCAATGGCGCGGGCAATGGTGTTGGCCCCGACGCTGAAGCAGGCGCAGATGGTGGGGCCGGGATCGGGCTGATCAGCGCCGGGATGCCCGGCAAGCGTGGCATGGCCTGCGGGCTGAGTCAGCAGGCCGGTGATATGGCTGCGGGACAGGGCGACAGGGGTGGGGGCAATGAACAGGGCGGCGCGCAGGCGGCCCTGATCCAGAAAGGCGCAGCGGTAAAGGCCGCGTTTGGGATCTGACAGGCTGATGTCGGCTGGGGGAAGGTTGAACAGGCTGGCGGCGAAACGGGCCCAGTCATCAGGGGTGGTATCGCCGGCGAGTTCGGCCTGATGGCCAAGCGCAAGGGTGGCTTTGGCCCAATAGGCGGTGGCGGGGGTGAAATCGGCACTGGCAATGGCAAAGCCATACCAGGCGGCGGGGAAGGGCGTGATGGTGACGGGGGTGGATTTGCTGGCTGGCTGGCCAGAAATGGGATCGGTCAGGGCAGTTACCAGCGCATCGACGCGGCCTGTGGGGGCGGTCTGGTTTGTCCAGTGGATGGGGGCGAAGGGATGGCCGGGCAGCACCTTGTCCGTCACCAGCACACGCAGGATGGCCGTGCCGTGGGGGCTGGACACGCGGGCAAGGCTGGCAGGGGTAAGGCCAAGGGTGGCGGCGTCCTGCGGGTGGATTTCAAGGAATGGTTCGGCAAGGTGGGCCGACAGGCGGGGCGACAGGCCCGTGCGTGTCATGCTGTGCCATTGGTCGCGGATGCGGCCGGTGTTCAGGCGGAAAGCATGGGTTTGCGGCGCAGTGGTGGCGATGGGGATCATCCGCGCGCGGCCATCGGCTGTGTGAAACTGGCCTGTCGCAAAGAAGCGGCCGCCCTGTTTTCTGGCAGATTGCGGCCATGTGAAGGGCGTCATGGTGGCATAATCGATATCGCTGACCGCCGCCTTCAACGAGATATCGAAATCACTGCCAAGCGCGCCAGCAATGCCCGACAGTGCCGCATGTTCGCGAAAAATCTGCGCCGGGGATTGCCAGTCAAACCCGCTGAAGCCCATGCGTTGCGCCACTTGTGCCAGTTGCCACCAGTCGGCGCGCGCCTTGCCGGGTGCGGGCTGAAACGCGCGCTGGCGGCTGATCATGCGTTCGGAATTTGTGACGGTGCCGTCTTTTTCGCCCCATGCAGTCGCGGGCAGCAGAACATGGGCAAGCTGCGCGGTATCGGTGGCCGCTGTCACATCACTGACCACGGTGAAATCGCAAGCTGCAATGGCGCGGGCGACGCGGTCTGCCTCGGGC
>JBJOQW010000154.1:0-34970 GCA_046049665.1 Pseudomonadota bacterium
GGCCAGCGTCATGCCCATATCCCAGCCAGCCCATGCGGCCAGCAGCATGGCGGCGATGAAGATCAGGTTCATCAGCACGGGCACAAAGCCTGCCTCGGTGAACCGCCCATGGGCGTTCAGCACCCCGGACAGCAAGGCGACAAGACTGATGAAAAGCAGGTAGCAAAACCCGATGCGGCCATAAGTGACAGCCAGATCAAACCGCGCGTCACCCACAAACCCGCTGGCCATGGCCCAGACCAACCACGGCATGGCCAGCGTGCCTATAACGGATACCACCAGCAACAGCGCGGTCATGCCGCTGAAGGCGGATTTCGCAAAGCCCTGCGGGTCTTCGCCGCCTTCCAGCTTTTTGGCAAACATCGGCACAAAGGCCATGTTGAATGCGCCCTCGGCAAAAAACCGGCGGAACATGTTGGGCAGAGAGAACGCCACGTTGAAAGCGTCGGCCACAGGCCCCGCGCCCAGATAGGCGGCCATCATCATGTCCCGCGCAAAGCCCGCGCCGCGAGAAAGCAGCGTCCAGCCGCCCAACGTAATCACATTCCGTATCAGTGCCATGCTACCCCGCTGCGCGTTCTGCCCCATCGGCAATTGCCTGTCGCAGCTTGCGCTCCAACGCCTCTTGCCGGGGTTTCTGATGCAGCTTCAGTCCGAACATGTCCTTGACGTAGAAAGTGTCAACGACTTGTGCACCATAGGTCGCAATCACCGCGCTTGCGATGTAGATGTTGTTGGCGGCCAGCGTGCGCGTCAGGTCATACAGCAGACCGGGGCGATCCCGCGTATCAACTTCGATGATCGTGTAGATTTCCGATCCTTCATTGTCGAAGGTGATATGCGTGGGAAAGCGGAACTCGCGTTCGCGTTTCTTGATCTTGTCGCGGTCCTTCAGCGCATCCCGCGCGATCACCTCGCCTTTCAGCGTCTTTTCGATCATCCCGCGCAGCCGGGGCAGGCGCGACAGCTCATAGGGTTTGCCTTCGGTATCCTGCACCCAGAAGACTGCCGTGGCATAGCCATCCTTTGACGTGTAGGTGCGCGCGTCCACAACGTTCGCGCCCACCAGTGCCAGCGCGCCCGCAAGGCGCGAAAAGATGCCGGGGTGATCGACAAGGGCAAAGCAGGCGCGGGTGGCATCGCGGTCAAGATCCGGGTGCAGGTCCATGCGGATTTCGTTGTCGGGCAGACCCGTCAGCAGGCGGGCAAAAACCGCGTGGGTCGCGGTAGAGAGGCCCCGCCAATAAGGTGCGTAGTGGCGTTTGGTTTCAACGGACAGGGCTTTGGCATCCCAACCAGCAAGTGCCTTGCGCAGGGCGGCATGGGCCTCATCCTCGCGATTCTCGCGGTTGATGCTTTCAAGTCCGCCTTCCAGGGCCGCGGCCGTATCGCGGTACAGCTGGCGCAGCAGCATGGCTTTCCAGTTGTTCCATGTGCCGGGGCCCACGCCGCGGATATCACAAACGGTCAGCACGCAAAGCAGATCAAGCCGCTTGCATGTTTTCACGGCCTTGGCGAAATCGCGCACCGTGCGCGGATCGCCGATATCGCGCTTTTGCGCCATGTCTGACATCAGAAGGTGATAGCGCACCAGCCATTCGACGGTTTCCACCTCTTCGGCAGTCAGGCCAAGGCGCGGGGCCACGCGGCGGGCAATTTGTGCGCCAAGGATCGAATGATCCTCGGGCCGGCCTTTACCGATATCGTGCATCAGCAGCGCCACATACAGCACCTTGCGGTTGACGCCGTCCTTCAGGATGCCAGAAGCCACGGGCAGCTCTTCCGTCAGCTCTTCGCGTTCGATCTGTGCAAGTGTGCTGATGGTCTGGATGATGTGTTCGTCCACCGTGTAATGGTGGTAAACGTTGAACTGCATCATCGCGACGATGGGTTCGAATTCCGGAATAAAGGCGGCAAGGACGCCAAGTTCGTTCATCCGGCGCAGGGCGCGTTCGGGGTTGCCATGCTTGAGCATCAGGTCAAGAAAGATGTGCACGGCTTCCGGGTTTTGGCGCAGGTCATCATCGATCAGGTGCAGGTTGGCGGCGACAAGGCGCATGATGTTGGGGTGCAGCAGATAACCGGTGCGAAGGGCTTCTTCAAACACGCGCAGCAGGTTCAGCGGGTTGGCCAGAAAGGCTTTGGGATCAACGGCATCAATCCGGCCCTGCACCAGCTTCAGCCCGGCGCGCACGGGTTTGTGGCGGCGCAGAAAGCCCAGCAGGCGGGCTTCGCCTTTGGCATGGCGGGCTTCAAGTTCAGTCAGGAAAATGGTCGTCAGTTCGCCCACGCGGGTGGCATGGCGAAAGTAATCCTGCATGAAAATCTCAACACCACGGCGACCGCCAGCATCAGCATAGCCCATGCGCGTGGCGACCTCGACCTGCAGATCGAAGGTCAGCTGATCCATGGCGCGGCCGGTCACGATATGCAGATGGCAACGCACGGCCCACAGAAAATCTTCGGCGCGGGCGAAGGCATCAAACTCTTCGCGGTCAAGCAGGCCCGCACCCACAAGGCCCTCGGCTGATGGCACGCGGTGCAGGTATTTGCCGATCCAGTAGAGGGTCTGCAAATCGCGCAGGCCACCTTTGCCTTCCTTGACATTGGGTTCCAGTACATAGCGCTGCCCGCCCTGGCGTTTGTGGCGCTCGGCGCGCTCGGCCAGTTTGGCCTCGATGAACTCGGGGCCGGTGCCCTTGAACAGCTCTGACCAAAGCTTTTCATCCAGTTCAGCCGCCAGTTGCGCGTCACCAATGATGAAGCGATGCTCCAGCAGGGCGGTCCGGATGGTTGTATCTTCGCGTCCAAGGCGCAGGCAGTCTTTCACCGTGCGGCTGGCATGGCCGACCTTCAGCTTCAGGTCCCACAGCATGTACAGCATGGATTCGATGACGGATTCAGCCCAAGGCGTCACTTTCCAGGGCGTCAGGAACAGCAAGTCGACATCGGATTGCGGTGCCATTTCGGCGCGGCCATAGCCACCAACGGCCAGCACGCTGATGCGTTCCGAATCCGTTGGGTTGGGCAGGGGGTGAAGCGTTCGTGTGGCCACCAGAAAGGCAGAGCGCACCAGCACATCCGTAAGGTTGGCCAAGTCCGAGATCAGCGGTCGGGCGGCCTTTGGCTGTTCGGCGAAGTCTGCATTCAGGCGCGCCGTGGCATTTATACGGTATGCAGCAAGGTGCCGCACGGCGATGCTGCGGGCGGCTTTCGTGTCGGTAATGCCCACCAGATCGGCGGCAATGGCCGCAAGCAGCGCGATATCGCCCATGTACGGCCCATTGGCGGTCATTGGCTGGCCGTGGGCTGCGATATCAGCGGTGGTCAGAACCCGCCCCCGCCAAAGCTGCGCGGAGCGGGGTCGACAACAACGGCACTGCCGTTCTGCACCTGCATGACGGCAAGGCCACGTTCGTTCGTGCCATCGGCGCGGAAGCGGAAAATGCCGCTGACCCCTTCAAATCCGGCGTTCTGCGTCAGGCTTGATGTGCTGAACGCATTGGCATTGCCTTGCCGGATCAGTGCCCCGACAGCAGCAATGCCGTCATAGGCCAGCGCTGCAATCGGTTCGGGCGCCGCGCCATAGGCGGCCTGATAACGCGAAACGAATTGCGGATAGCGCGTAGGGTCGGGCAAGGTGAACCAGCCGCCTTGCACACCGGGCAAGGACAAGACTTCGCGTGGGGTATCCCAGCGGGAAATGCCGATAAAGCGCTGCATGTCACTGCTGACGCCATTGTCGCGCAGTGTTTGCGAAATCAGCGGCAAGGCCCCAACAGGTGTAGCGGTCAGGAAAACGGCATTGGCGCCCGAATTTCGCACCCGGTCGGCAATGCCGGGGCCTGCAGTCGCAATGCCATTCTGCGAAAGCTCATAGCTGAACACACCTGCCAGCGTTCCACCGGCGCGGCCGATTGCAGCCTCCATCGCGGCCCGGCCTGCGTTGCCTGCCACATCCTGATCATGAACGATTGCAATGCGTGGTGCACCGTTGCGCACGGCGTAATTGGCAAGCCGCGCAGCGATATTGGGGTAGGTCGTGCCAAGCACGAAAACATTTCCACCCGCGATATCGGCATTGTTCGAAAACGACAGAACGTTCACGCCAGTGGCAGCAACCGCATTGCCCGCAGCGTTCGCCTCGATCCCGTTCAACGGGCCAAGAATGATGGCGGCCCCCTCGTTCACAGCCTTGATGGCCATGTTCGCGGCCTGAGTGGGGTCGCCGGCCGTGTTGTAAACCCGCAGGTCTACCTGCGCACCCGACAGATCGGAAATGGCCAGACGGGCTGCGTTCACAAGGTTGCGCGCCAACAGTTCGTCTTGCGCCGAGCCTGACCCGGCAGGCACAAGCAGGGCCACGGGCACAGGTGCCGAGGTATCAACACGCGGGCCAGAGCCGCCTCCCGCAGGGACGCATGCGGCCAGGCCGACAAGCGCGAACATAACCAAAGCAAAAGTGCCCAGCGACTTGCAGGCCCGGACCAAAACGGACAACATGCGAATACCCCATAACGATGCGATCAGCAGATAAAGAACCCTATAGCGCAAGCACACGCATTGTAAACTTGTCAGGAGCCTGAATTGGCGGCCATCAGCACCACGCCACCGCCATTTTCCGCTCAGACGCGGGCCGTGGCCCCTGGACTTCACTTTGTGGCCACCCCGATTGGTGCTGCCCGCGACATCACCTTGCGCGCATTGGATGTGTTGGCCGGCGCGGATGTTCTGGCTGCCGAAGATACCCGCACGTTGCGCCATCTGATGGAAATTCACGGCATTGCTTTGGCGGGGCGCCCGCTGCTGGCCTTTCATGAACATAACTGGGAGGCCGTGCGCCCGAAGTTGCTGCAGGCTTTGGCTGCGGGCAAATCGGTGGCCTATGCGTCCGAGGCCGGGACGCCGCTGGTCGCGGACCCCGGATATCAACTGGCCAATGCCGCCATAGCGGCAGGTGCAACGGTTCTTGCGGCGCCGGGTGCCTCTGCGGTGCTGTGTGCGCTGATGGTTGCAGGTCTGCCGACAGACCGGTTTTTGTTTGCCGGATTTCCCCCTGCAACCGAAAAGGCAAGGGCCACGTTTCTGGCAGAGCTTGCCCCGTATCAGGCCACGATCATCCTGTACGAATCGCCCAAGCGCATTCACCGGCTGTTAACCGCGCTGCAGGTATCACATGGTGGTGACAGGCGGGCCGTGCTGTGCCGCGAGCTGACAAAACGCTTTGAAGAGGTGTTGCGTGGCACTGTTGATGACATTGTCGCAGCCATTGCAGAGCGTGACATCAAGGGGGAAATCGTGCTGCTGCTCGACCGTGCTCCGGCAAAGGCGGCATCCGCTTTGACCCTTGCTGATGCCCTGCGCACAGCGCTGCAACATATGACGCTGAAAGACGCCGCCGCTGCTGTTGCTGCAGATTTTGGCGTTTCGCGCCGCGAGGCCTATCAGATCGGCCTGTCTTTGGATGATGCGCAATGACAGGTGCGGTATCCTATCACGCAGGCCTTGCCGCCGAAGATGCAGTGGCCCGCCATTACACGCAAATCGGTTGCGAGGTGGCGGCGCGGCGTTGGCGTGGCGCGGCAGGTGAGATTGATCTGATTGCGCGTTGCGGGGCGATGGTCATCTTCATCGAGGTCAAGCATAGCCATAGCCATGCTGCTGCGGCCTTGCATCTGCGCCCAGGCCAGTTTGCGCGGATCAGCCTTGCCGCCGAAGAATTCGTAGGGGCTGAGCCCGGAGGCAGCCTGACTGAAATGCGCTTTGACGTAGCGCTGGTCGATGGCCAAGGTGTGATCGAGATTCTGGAAAACGCTTACGCAGCCTGATTGCAACCGGCGGCAGCTTGGGCCATGCAGGGTTCCGGATCAGCAGGAGCGTGCAGATGGCCTTGAAGATTGCTTTTCAGATGGACCCGATCGGATCTGTCAACATCAACGCCGACAGCAGTTTTCGCATTGCCTATGAGGCGCAGGTGCGTGGGCATGAACTGTTCTATTACACCCCTGACAAACTGGCCTTCGTCGAAGGCCGCGTTCTGGCGCGTGGCTTTCCCATCACGCTGCGCCGTGAGGTGGGCAATCATGTGACCTATGGCCCCGAGACCGAGGTCGATCTGGCCGATTTTGATGTGGTCTGGCTGCGGCAGGACCCGCCGTTTGATATGGGCTATATCACGACAACGCATATTCTGGACATGATCCACCCCAAGACACTGGTGGTGAACGATCCGTTCTGGGTGCGCAACTTCCCGGAAAAGCTGCTGGTGCTGCGGTTTCCGGATCTGACACCGCCTACGGCCATCGCGCGCGATCTGGCGACGATCCGGGCGTTCAAGGCGCGGCACGGGGATATCATCCTGAAGCCGCTTTACGGCAACGGCGGGGCAGGGGTGTTTCGCCTTGGGCCGGATGACCGTAACCTTGCCAGCCTGCACGAGCTTTTTACAGGCATCAACCGCGAGCCACTGATCGTGCAGAAATTCCTGCCGGATGTGGCGAAAGGCGACAAGCGGGTGATTCTGGTCAATGGCGAGCCTGTGGGCGCGATAAACCGGGTGCCGCAGGCGGGTGAGACGCGGTCAAACATGCATGTGGGCGGGCGACCCGAGAAGGTGGGTCTGACGGCGCGTGATCTGGAAATTTGCGCGGCGATCGGGCCAACGCTGCGCGATCATGGGCAGGTGTTTGTGGGGATCGACGTGATTGGCGATTGGCTGACCGAAATCAATGTGACCTCACCCACCGGCATTCAGGAACTGGAGCGGTTTGACGGCACGAACACCGCCGCCCGCATCTGGGAAGTGATCGAGGCCAAGCGCGCAGCATGAGCCTGCGGCTGACCCTGCTGAACGCGTTTTTCCGTCTGGTGGCCAAGCCGCGCCTGCGCCGCACCACCGATCCGGCACGGGCGCGGCGTGATTTTGCACTGGCGGCGCGGCTGTTTCTTGCAGGCGGCAGGCCAGCCGCACGCGTGGGCACCAAGCCCGTGATGGTGCGCCATGATCCACCTTCAGGCCCGACCGAACAGTGCATTCTGTATTTTCATGGCGGCGGCTACATCGTGGGATCCCCCGACACGCATCGCGCAGTGGCCCACAGGCTTGCGCAGGACAGCGGGTTTTCGGTTTGGCTGCCGGATTACCGGCTGGCGCCGGAGCATCCGTTCCCTGCCGCCTGGGATGACGCCGAAGCGGCATGGGCGGCGCTGATGGCTATGGGTCGAAAGCCGGGTGATATCGTGCTGGCGGGCGAAAGTGCCGGGGGAGGGTTGGCCTTTGCGCTGCTGGCGCGGCTGTGTGCGGCGGGCACGCCATCTGCCGGATTGGTGGCCTTTTCGCCTTGGGTTGACCTGACTGGCAAAAGCGCTTCGCTGACCGCCAACGCATCACGAGATCCGCTTTTGCCAGCCGAAGCCTTCGGTCTGCTGACCCAACATGTGCTGGCGGGCCATTCGCCTGAAGATGCGCGTGCCTCACCGCTTTTCGCAGCTTTTCCAGGCTGTCCGCCGGTGTTGTTGCAATGTGCAGATACGGAAATCCTGCGCGATGATACGGTCAGGTTAGCCAGCGTGTTGCGCGGCACTGGGGCAAGCGTGACGCTGCAGATGTCAGCAGACACCCCCCACGGCTGGCAACTGATGGTAGGCCGTCTGCCCGAAGCGGACGCGGCCGTGCAAGGTGCCGGCATTTTTGTGCGCGCGCTTTTCGGTACCGCTCATCAAGCCTGACAGCTTTCTTCGCTGGGTTGTCGCGAAGAAAGCTGTCAGGCTTGATGAGCGGTTGCAGGGGGCCACCGGTTCAACCCTTTCCGCCGATGTTGACCCGGTAGCTGACGGCCTCGGCGACATGTGGCAGCCGCACGGTTTCTGACCCGTCCAGATCGGCAATCGTGCGGGCCACGCGCAGCACGCGGTGATAGCCGCGCGCGGTCAGGCCAAAGCGTTCGGCCACACGCACAAGCAGCGCGCGGCCTTCGGAATCGGGGCTGGCAACGCGTTCCAGCACCTCGCCTTCGGCATCGGCGTTGACGTGCATGCCGTCGTGGTTGGCATAGCGGCTGGTCTGCACATCACGCGCAGCGCGCACGCGGGTGGCGACCTCTGCCGAGCTGTCACCCGATGCGGGCAGGTCAAGATCGGTATAGGCCACGGGCGGCACCTCGATACGCAGATCAAAGCGGTCCATCAGCGGGCCCGAGATGCGGCCAAGGTAATCTTCGCCGCAAATGGGCACGCGGGCGCAGGCGCGGGCGGGGTCGGTCAGATAGCCGCATTTGCAGGGGTTGGCGGCGGCCACCAGCAGGAAACGGCAGGGATAGCGGATATGGGCATTGGCGCGGGCCACCACGACCTCGCCGGTTTCAATGGGCTGGCGCAGGGTTTCCAGCACGGTACGGGGGAATTCGGGAAATTCGTCCATGAACAGCACGCCATGATGCGCCAGGCTGATTTCACCGGGTTTGGCACCCCGCCCGCCCCCTACGATGGCCGCCATGGACGCGGTGTGATGCGGTTCACGGAACGGGCGCACGCGGCTGATGCCGCCTTCATCCAGCAGCCCCGCCAGCGAATGAACCATCGAGGTTTCAAGCGCCTCTGCTGCCGAAAGCGGCGGCAGGATGCCGGGCAGGCGGGCGGCGAGCATGGATTTGCCAGAGCCCGGACTGCCCACCATCAGCACATGGTGGCGGCCTGCAGCCGCAATTTCCAAGGCGCGCTTGGCGCGTTCCTGCCCTTTGACATCGCGCAGATCGCGGGCTGACGGATCATGCACCACTTCGCCAGCTTCCGACGGGCTGATGGTGTTGCGCCCGGTGTAGTGGCGGATCACTTCGTCAAGCGATGATGCGGCAATCACCTGGGTTGCACCTACCCATGCAGCCTCGGGGCCGCAGGCCTTTGGGCACAACAGCGACCGGTCCCCTTCAGCGGCGGCCATGGCGGCGGGCAGGGCGCCGATGACAGGGATCAGGCGGCCATCAAGCGATAGCTCGCCAAGGGCCACCACGCCCTCAACCTCATCCTTGGGGATGATTTCAAGGGCGGCCAGCAGGGCCATGGCGATGGGCAGATCGAAGTGAGAGCCTTCCTTGGGCATGTCGGCAGGCGAAAGGTTAATGGTGATGCGCTTGGAGGGCAGGGCGATGGACATGGCATTCAGCGCCGCGCGGACACGTTCCTTGGCCTCACTCACCGCCTTGTCAGGCAGACCGACAAGGGAAAAATTGGGCAGGCCGGGCGAGATGGCGCATTGCACCTCGACCATGCGCGCCTCGATCCCTTCAAATGCCACTGTATAGGCGCGTGCAACCATACCCATTCCCCGTTCACCTTGGTTAACGGTTAGGGGTGAAAGGTTTACGACTGGTAAATGGCCATGAAGGCAGGCCATGCGGCGGGGTCGGCCACGGTTTTATCGCGGCAGAAGGCGTTGCAGAACCCAAAGCGGCGGCCATCCAGTTCCATCACATGGGTGATGGATTTGCCGGAGTAGGGGCAGGTGGCGTTTTCCGACTGGGTGCCATCAACGGCCTTGGCGGCCAAAGACGCCGGGCCGGGCCAAGGCCGCGTGGGGTAATCGCGGCGGTAGTAGTCTTGATCCGCGCCGTCAGCATGGCCCATGGCACGCCACTGGCGGAAGGCCGGGTGGGCAAGGTGGGCGGCCACATAGGCGGCGGCATCGGGGCCGACGGGCAGGTTATAGGTGGCGATGCGGGTGGCGACGGGGGCAAAGAACACATCGGCGGCGGAATAGTCACCACACAGCCATGGGCCCTTGGCACCACTGGCCTTGCGGGCCCAGGCCCAGATGGTTTGCAGGCGGTCAAGGTCAGCCAGCACGGCATCAGGGGGGGCGCAATCAGTATAGCTGACGCGCAGGTTCATGGGGCAGTGGCTGCGCAGGGCCACAAAGACTGCATGCATTTCGGCGGCGATTGACCGGGCCACCGCGCGGGCGGTGGGATCGGCGGGCCAGAGGCCTGCGTCGGGGTGGCGCGAGGCAAGTTCCTCGGCGATGGCAAGGCTTTCCATCACGACAAGGTTGTCGTCGATGATCAGCGTGGGGGCGGTGCGGGCGGGCGGGTAACTGGCCAGCAGGGTGGCAAGTTCATCGGTATATAGCCTGACCTGCCGGGTTTTGACGGGGATGCCGAAAGCGGCAAACAGCAGCCAACCGCGCAACGACCAGCTGGAATAGGCGCGGTCGCCGATGACGAGGGTGTAAGACATGATCTGGCTTTCTGTGCGGGGAAGGGCAGGGCCTTCGGCGAGGATATTTGGGCGACATTGAAATGGCGCAGTCAACGGTAGACGTTATCGTCGGGGCAAGGCAAATGGCGATCCGTGCTGGTGGCCATCACGGATTGTGATTGATCACGCCAGCGCGCCAGCCTTCAGGGGCAAGGACCAGTTGGGTGACGGACAGATTGTCGATCTTGTGGCCCAAAGCCTGATAGGGGGTGATGCCAAGCGCGCGTTGAACCTGGGTCACAATGACACCGGCATGGGCCACGATGATGATATCGCGGTGCTGCATGGTCTGGGTCAGGGTATCAACGGCAGCTTGGATGCGCGCGGCGGCGTCATTCCAGCTTTCACCGCCCGGCGGGGCGATGTCACCGGGGTTTTCCCAATAGGCGCGGCTGTGGGTGGGGTCGAGGTCGGTGTAATGCTTGCCATCCCAATCGCCAAAGTGGAACTCGCGCAGGGTGGGCATGTCGGGGAGGCGGTGGCGGCCCTTTGCCAAGGCGTCGGCTGTGGCCGAAGCGCGGGACAGATCGGACGATACCAGATGCGCGCCGATGGGCAGATGCGCAGACAGCCGGGCGATGCGCGGGTGATCAGACAGGTCGGCGGGCACATCGCGCCAGCCGACAAGGTTCTTTTCATGTGTCGGGCCATGACGGACCCACCAGAAACGCATCATGGAAGGGTACCTTTCAAAACCATGGGCAGGCCGGCCACGACAAGGACGGCCAGATCGGCCTGTGCCGCCAGCTGTTGGTTCAGGCGGCCTTGGGCATCACGAAAGCGGCGGGCAAGGGCATTGTCGGGCACGATGCCAAAGCCAACCTCATTCGACACGATGACGACGGGGGCAGGACAGGCAGAAAGGGCTGCCAGCAGGTTCTGGCTTTCGGCGTCTAGGTCATGGTCGGCGAGAAGGTGGTTTGACAGCCACAGCGTTGCGCAGTCAATCAGCACGGCCTCATCTGCTGAAACCTGCGCAAGGGCATTCACAAGGTTCAGGGGGGCCTCGGTCGTGCGCCAGCCATCACCCCGGTCCAGCTGATGCTGATCAATCCGCGCGCGCATTTCGGCATCCAATGCTTGCGCCGTGGCAATATAGCGGCGCGGGCGGCCGGTTGCAGCAATCAGGCCCTCGGCAAACCGAGATTTGCCGGACCGCGCGCCGCCGAGGACGAAATTCAGCGGGGCTAGAGTTTTTTGTGATCCGGTCAAGGGCGGGCCTCGTAGAACTGTCACAACGGCGAAAATGCCGGTTTCATTCTGGCTGGGGGTTAGAAGATGGCACTCGACGGATATAACGATCAAACCATGTCCCGCCAAGCGATGAAGGCGGAATTGCTGGATGCGGAAACCGAATTGCGGCTGGCCTTTGCCTGGCGCGATCATCGCGATGAAAAGGCGCTGCACCGGTTGATTACGGCCTATATGCGGCTGGCGATCTCGATGGCGTCAAAGTTTCGCCGCTACGGCGCGCCGATGAACGATCTGATCCAGGAAGCCAGCCTTGGCCTGATGAAGGCAGCGGAAAAGTTTGATCCGGACCGTGGCGTGCGGTTTTCGACCTATGCGGTCTGGTGGATCAAGGCCAGCATTCAGGACTATGTGATGCGCAACTGGTCAATGGTGCGCACGGGGTCAACCAGCAGCCAGAAGGCGCTGTTCTTCAATCTGCGGCGGGTGCAGGCAAAACTGGAGCGTGAAGCAAGCCAGCGGGGCGAGCAGCTTGACAGCCATCAGTTGCGTCAGATGGTGGCATCCGAGGTGGGCGTGCCATTGGCCGATGTGGAAATGATGGAAGGGCGGTTGTCAGGTTCGGACTTTTCGCTGAATGCCACACAATCGTCCGAGGATGACGGGCGGGAATGGATTGACGCGCTGGAAGATGACGGTGTGCAGGCGGCGGAAGCCGTGGAAGGCGCGCATGATCAGGAACGCCTGCGCGGCTGGCTGGTCAAGGCGATGCAAAGCCTGAATGCGCGCGAACGGTTCATCGTTGCCGAGCGCAAGCTGCGCGAAGAGGGCCGGACGCTGGAAAGCCTTGGTGAAGAACTGGGCCTGTCAAAGGAACGTGTCCGTCAGTTGGAAGCTGCAGCCTTCGCCAAGATGCGCCGCAGCATCGAAGGGCAGACACGCGAAGTGCACCACTTTCTGTAGCCTTCGGCCCGGGCTAGGCCCGGGTCACGCTTGCGGCAAAGCAGCCTTGCCGCGCATGGTGCAGGTGGATGAAATCGACGGCCTCGTTCGTGAAAAGATCGCGCAGGCAGGCGGCAAGTTCAGCGCCATCAATGACATCTGCCGTGACCATCTGTTTGTCACTGTCAAAGGCGCGCACTGATAACAGGCGCGTCAAAAGGGCCGTGGGCACGCTGTCAGGCATCGGCTGCGCCTGATCGGCATTTTTCCTGACATAGATCGCGTGGCTGGCGGCATAGGGGGTGTTGCCCTGTAAGTGCTGGTAGTTCAGCAACAGCATCTCATCACCCACCTCGGCGTCCTGCAAGCTGACCCGGCAGGGAAAGCCCGGTTTGGCATCTGCCACGATGCGGCGTATTCCCATGCTGTGCAGGGCCTTGTCATCGGCGGCAAACAGCGGGGCAAAGTCGGCGTAGGGCAGGGCGTGGATTTGAAAGGTCATTTAGGGCTCCTGTAAGCTGTGACCCGCATGTAGGGTCATGGCTGCAGATCGGGCGACCCGATTCCTGCGTATTTGGCAGAACTTGAGTTTGCCAGGATTGGCCCGTAACGTGGACAAGGCCTGAACGGGGGCCTGAACGGGGAGCCTGCGAATGCTGGCGGATAAACGGATATTGCTGATCATCGGGGGCGGGATCGCGGCGTATAAAGCGCTTGATCTGATCCGGCGGTTGCGCGAACGCGGGGCTGCGGTCACGCCGGTGATGACGCGGGCGGCGGCAGAGTTTGTCACACCCTTGTCCGTGTCAGCTTTGGCAGGGGAAAAGGTTTACAGCGATCTTTTCGATCTGACGGATGAGGCGGCGATGGGCCATATCCAGTTGTCACGCGTGGCCGATCTGATTGTGGTGGCCCCCGCGACGGCGGATTTGCTGGCCAAAATGGCGCAGGGCCGGGCAGATGATCTGGCGTCCACCCTGCTGTTGGCGACGGATACGGCGGTTCTGGCGGCACCGGCAATGAATGTGCGGATGTGGCAGCATGCAGCGACGCAACGCAATCTGGCGCAGGTGCAGGCAGATGGTGTGCGGCTGGTGGGGCCGAATGACGGGGATATGGCCTGCGGTGAATACGGGCCGGGGCGGATGGCGGAACCGTTAGAGATTGTGGCGGCGGTCGAAGCCATGCTGTCAGCCGGACCGCTGGCGGGGCGGCACGTGCTGGTGACATCGGGGCCGACACACGAACCGATTGACCCGGTGCGCTATATCGCCAACCGGTCATCCGGCGCGCAGGGCACGGCCTTAGCGGCGGCCTTGCGCGATCTGGGCGCGCGCGTCACGTTTGTGACGGGGCCTGCAACAGTGCCACCGCCTGCCGGTGTTGATGTAGTGCGCGTTGAGACGGCAGGGCAGATGCTGGATGCGGTGCAGGCGGCCTTGCCTGCGGATGCTGCGGTGTTTGCAGCGGCGGTGGCAGATTGGCGGGTGGCCAATGCGGCGGGCGAAAAGATTAAGAAAGACAAGAGCGGGGCCTTGCCAAGCCTGACCTTTGCGGAAAACCCGGATATTCTGGCGATGGTTTCCAAAGGCCCGCAGCGCCCGCGCCTTGTGGTGGGGTTTGCCGCGGAAACCACGGATGTAGAGGCGCATGCCAAGGCAAAGCTGGGGAAAAAGGGTTGTGACTGGATCGTGGCGAATGATGTGTCACCCGCGACGGGCATCATGGGTGGGGCGGAAAACGCGGTGACCATTCTGGATGCCAAAGGGGCCGAGGTCTGGCCGCGCATGGCCAAGGCCGATGTGGCGGCCAAGCTCGCGGCACGGATTGCGCAGGCCCTGGCATGACACCGACCCTGCATGTGCTGTGGGAAGACTGGGCGGATCGCACGCTGCCCTTGCCCGCCTATGAAACGCCGGGGGCAGCGGGGGCAGATATCCGGGCGAACCTCATGCCGGATGACCGGGCGCAGGGCGTGACCTTGGCACCGATGCAGCGGATGGTGGTGCCAACGGGCCTGCGCGTGGAAATCCCGCCGGGGTTTGAGGCGCAGATCAGGCCAAGGTCGGGCCTTGCCATGAAGCACGGGATCACTGTGCCGAACACGCCGGGCACAATTGACAGTGATTATCGCGGGCCCCTGGGTGTGGCCCTGGTGAACCTATCGGATGCGCCCTACACCGTGCAGCACGGCGACCGGATTGCGCAGATGGTTGTCGCCCCGGTGGTGCAGGCCACGTTTACGGTGGTTGACACGCTAAGCGATACAGCCCGAGGGACCGGTGGTTTCGGCTCGACAGGGCGCAAATGATCGGGCTGTTGGGGTTTGCGGGGCTGTTTTTTGCCAGCCGGTCCAATGCCATACCGCGCTGGTTGTTCTGGTGGCTAGTTGTCATGTGGTGGGTCGCATTGCTGGCCTTCACGCTGCCGGTGCTTCTGGAAGAACGGCGGATTGATCCTTCGGGCGCAATGCGCCTGCCTGCACCGTTTGTGGGCGGGGATTTTCTGGGCTGGCTGACGCTGGGTGTGCTTGCCGGCATCATCATGGCCTACCGCGTGGTGCTGCGCCGGATACGGGCGCGTCATGTGGCACCCGTGGCTGCTACACAGCCCGCACTTCCGACAGGCGCGTTGCAGCCCGACGAGATTACCCGCTACGCCCGCCATATCACCCTGCGCGAGATTGGCGGACCGGGGCAGAAGGCGCTGAAGGGGGCATCGGTGCTGGTGGTGGGCGCAGGGGGCCTTGGGGCGCCTGCGCTGATGTATCTGGCGGCGGCGGGCGTGGGCACGATCGGCGTGATTGATGATGACGTGGTCGAGGTGACAAACCTGCAACGCCAGATCATTCATGCAGGCGACAGGATTGGTTTGCCAAAGGTGCAATCGGCGATGCTGGCGATGCAGGGCTTGAACCCGCATGTCGTGGCGAAACCCTACAACCGCCGCCTGACAGCCGAGATTGCCGAACTTGTGGCTGAATATGATCTGGTGCTCGACGGGTCAGACAATTTTGATACGCGCTATCTGGTCAATGCGGCCTGCGTTGCCGCTGGCAAGCCCTTGATCGCGGCGGCGATCACGCAATGGGAAGGGCAGGTGTCGCTTTATCAACCGGCCAAGGGCACCCCCTGTTTCGCCTGCGTCTTTCCAGACCGCCCCGCACCGGGCATGGTGCCCACCTGCGCCGAAGCGGGGGTGGTGGGGCCTTTGCCCGGCGTGATCGGCACGCTGATGGCGCTGGAGGCGATCAAGCTGATCACCGGCGCGGGTGAGACTTTGGCGGGGCGGCTGATGCTGTTTGACGGGCTGATGACCGATACACGTTTCATCAAGATCACCCGGCGCCATGATTGCGCGGTCTGCGGCGCGGTGTGACCCTTGTCAGCCCGCTGAACCCGCTCCATACTCGCAGTCACAAATCCTTCATCCGAGGTCCGACCCCCATGAAACTGACCGCCGCCATTGGCCTGCTGGCCCTGACCCTGACCCCCGCCTTCGCCCAAGACCTGCCCAACCTTGAAGGGCGCGAAGTGGTTGTCGTCACCGAAAACGCCTATCCGCCCCTGCAATTTCTTGACAAATCCGGTGCGGCCATCGGCTGGGAATATGACGCGATGGTGGAAATCGCCAAGCGGATCAACATCACGGTCAGCTATCAGAACACCAGCTGGGATGCGATGATCCCTGCCGTATCCGAAGGCCAGTATGACCTGGGCATGACGGGCATCACCATCAAGGACGAACGCAAAGACCAGGTGGATTTCTCGGAACCCTACATGCGGTCGGAAATGCTGATGATCGTGCGCGGTGATGAGGCGCGCTTTACCGATGCGGCCACCTTTGCGGCAATTCCGGAATTGCTGATTTCGGCACAGCCCGGCACATCGCCCTTCTATGCGGCCGTTTACAATATTCTGGACGGCAACGAAGAAAACGCCCGCATCATCAAGTTTGAAACCTTTGGCGCGGGGCTTGAGGCGCTGAAGGCGGGCGATGTTGACCTGACGCTGTCTGATTAAACTGCCGCCAACGGCTATGTGGGCGCATCCAATGGCGGGCTGAAAATCATTGGTGAGCCGCTGGCATCCGAGGATTTCGGGTTCATCTTCCCCAAAGGGTCAGACCTTGTCGCCCCGATCAACGCGGCGATTGCGTCCATGCGGGCCGATGGCACGCTGGATGCGCTGAACCAGAAGTGGTTTGTCGACTACAAGTTCGAATAACACCCCGTGATTCCGGGCCAAACACCGGACAAGGATTTTCCATGGTGGCTCCTCCTCGTGATCGGGGTGGGGCTTTACCTGTTCTGGCAGGTGCTGGCCAACCCGACCTATGCCGCGATCCTTGCCACACTTTCGGCTGGGATCGTGACCACTGTCATGGTTACGCTGGTGTCATTTGCCGGGGCTTGCGCGTTGGGCCTGTTGCTGGCAGTGGCCCTGCAATCGCGGTTCATCGTGCTGCGGCAGGCGGCCCGGCTGTATATCGAGGTGATGCGCGGCATCCCCATTGTGGTGCTGCTTTTATATGTGGCCTTCGTCGGCGCGCCCGCCCTTGTGGCACTGGTGAACTGGGCGGGCGAACCCCTTGGCCTGCCCGAATGGCGCACGCGCGATTTTCCCCTGCTGTACCGGGCGATCTTTGCCTTGATGCTGGCCTACGCCGCCTTTCTGGCCGAGATTTTCCGTGCGGGCCTGCAGGCGGTTGACCCCGGCCAGATCGAGGCCGCGCAATCGCTGGGCCTGAACGGCTGGCAACGCTTTCGCCACATCCGCTTTCCGCAGGCCTTCCGTTTGATCCTGCCCCCCTTGGGCAATGATTTCGTGGCCATGGTCAAAGACAGCTCACTGGTCGCCGTACTTGGCGTGGGCGATGTGGCGCAATTGGGCAAGGTCACCGCCGCAGGTAATTTCATGTATTTCGAGACTTATAACGTCGTTGCGCTGATTTACCTCACCATGACCATCAGCCTCAGCCTGCTGATGGGCAGGCTTGAGGCCCGGTTGCGCGGCCATCACCGTTCCTGAACCGCGCGCAGCGCAAGACTGGACCTTTCCACTGCCGCGGCCTAGCTTTCCCGAAAACACATCACAGGATGCAGCGCATGACCAATCCCTTCGCCACCCCATGGGATACCCCCTTTGGCCTGCCGCCTTTCGCCGCCATTACTGACGCCGATTTTGCCCCCGCCTTTGATGCGGCCCTTGCCGCCGCGCGTGCAAATATCGCTGCCATTGCTGCTGATCCGGCCCCGCCGACATTCGCCAATACCATCGCTGCACTGGAATTGGCCGAGGCTGATCTTGACCGCGTGTCGGGCGTGTTCTTCAACCTTGCAAGTGCCGACAGCACCGATGCACGCGAGGCGTTGCAGCGCGATCTGGCCCCAAAGCTGAGCGCGTTTTCATCTGAAGTGACGAATAACAAAGCACTTTTCGCGCGGATCAAGCTTTTGTGGGACGGGCGCGAAACGCTTGGTCTGGACGCCGAACAGATGCGGGTGTTGCAGCTGTATCATCAGATGTTTGTGCGCTCCGGGGCGCAATTGACGGGTGCCGCGTCGGAACGGCTGACGGCGGTGAAATCGCGGCTGGCGGTGCTGGGCACGGCGTTCAGCCAAAACTTGCTGGCGGATGAACGGGCCTGGTTCATGGAACTGTCGTCTGATGATCTGGCGGGTCTGCCCGATTTCGTGGTGGCGTCCGCCAAGGCAGCGGCGGCAGAGCGCGGGGTGGCGGGGCATGTGGTGACCCTGAACCGCAGCCTGATCGTGCCTTTCCTGCAGTTTTCCACGCGGCGGGAATTGCGGAAAAAGGCGTTTGAGGCTTGGGTCGCGCGCGGGGCAAACGGGGGTGAGACGGATAACCGGGCACTGGCGGCCGAGACTTTGGCGCTGCGCGAAGAGCGGGCAAAGCTTTTGGGTTACAACAGCTTTGCCGATTTCAAGCTGGAACCGGAAATGGCAAAGACGCCGGGCGCGGTGCGTGATCTGCTGATGCGGGTCTGGGAACCGGCAAAGGCCAAGGCCAATGCGGACGCAGCCATTCTGCAAGCGATGATGCAGGCTGACGGGATCAATGATGATCTGGCGCCGTGGGATTGGCGTTATTACTCCGAGAAGCGGCGCGTGGCAGAGCATGATCTGGATGAGGCGGCGCTGAAACCGTATCTTGGCCTTGAGGCGATGCTGGCGGCGCAGTTTGATTGCGCGAACCGGCTGCTCGGGTTGGAATTCCGCCCGCTGGACGCTGCGCTGTATCACCCGGATGCGCGTGCCTGGGAGGTCACGCGAAAGGGCCACCATGTGGCGGTTTTCATCGGCGACTATTTCGCGCGGGGTAGCAAACGGTCGGGCGCGTGGTGTTCGGCGATGCGGTCGCAGCGCAAGCTGGGGGGTGATGTGCGCCCCATTGTTGTGAACATCTGCAACTTTGCCAAGGGCGACCCGGCGCTTTTGTCTTATGATGATGCGCGGACCTTGTTCCATGAATTCGGCCATGCTTTGCACCAGATGCTGTCGGATGTGACGCATGGGTTCATCAGCGGCACGTCGGTTGCGCAGGATTTTGTAGAGCTGCCAAGCCAGCTTTATGAGCACTGGCTGGAGGTGCCGGAAGTGCTGCAGAAACACGCGCGGCATTATGAAACGGGTGAGCCGATGCCTGCGGATATGCTGAAGCGGTTGCTGGCGGCGGGGACCTATGATCAGGGCTTTGCAACGGTCGAATTTGTCGCCAGCGCGCTGGTGGACCTTGCGTTCCATGAAGGGGCGGCCCCGCGCGACCCGATGGCGATGCAGGCGCGGGTACTGGCGGATATTGGCATGCCCGCGGCGATCACGATGCGGCACGCGACGCCGCATTTCGCGCATGTGTTTTCGGGGGATGGCTATTCCAGCGGGTACTATTCCTACATGTGGTCCGAGGTGATGGACGCCGATGCCTTTGCGGCGTTTGAAGAGACGGGCGATTACTTTGATCCAGCCACGGCGAAAAAGCTGGAGCAGTTCATCCTGAGCGCGGGGGGATCAGAGGAGGCGGAAGCGCTGTATCTGAAGTTCCGGGGCAAGATGCCGGGGGTCGAGGCGCTGTTGAAGGGGCGCGGTTTGCTGGACGCGGCTTGAGTAAAAGGCGTGTCCCATGATGGGACATGTTTTGGGGTGAATGAAATCAATGGCTTGAAGGCGCGCGTTAAGGATGTGTTCATTCTTTGCTGATCGCGCGTGTTGGCAAGTTGAGGTGGGGCCAGCCCCCCGCCGTGGCAATGCCACGGCGCCCCCCGGGATATTTTTGGACAGATGAAATTGATCAGTGGCGCAGATGGCTTGGCGGGTGGCCGAAGTTGCGCGTGAAGGCCCGTGTGAGGGTGGCTGCGGATGAAAAGCCGGTGCGCAGGGCGACTTCGGCCAAGGGGTGGCGGGTATCGGTGACCATGCGGCGGGCGGCGGTCAGGCGCAAGGACAGGGCATAGGCACCGGGGGTCACGCCGTGGGCCGTGCGGAACAACACTTCGAACCGGCGGGCGGACAGGCCGACCTCTGCCGCGATTCGGGCAATGGGTTGGGGGGCATCAACTGAGCCTTCCATGATCGCCGTGGCGCGGGCAATGCGGGGGTCAAGTGCTGGGTCGAGCGCTGATGGCGCAAGCTGGCGGTCGGTTCCCGCGCGGACGGTGGCAAGAAAACTGGTGGCCACCTGCCGTGCCAAGGGCGCGCCGTGCCGGGCGCGGATCAGGTGAAGCATGAAATCAGCCGCAGGGGCGGCCCCGGCAATGGTCGCGCGGTTGCGGTCAATCACGAAACGGTCTGGCACGACGTCAATTTCGGGGTGGGCGGCGGCCAGATCCTCCAGATCTTCCCAATGCACGGTGGCGCGGTAGCCATTCAGCAGGCCCGCGCGCGCCAATACCCAAGGGGCGGCATCAATACCGCCAACAAGGGCAAAGCGCGGGGCGAGGCGGCGAAGCCCTTGAATCAGCTGGTGTGTGGCAACATCGGCAAGGCGATAGCCTGCGATCACGATCAGCGCATCGGCGCCAACAGCATCGGCAAGCGTCCCGGTTGAGGGAAGTTCGATCCCGCAGGTCAGGGGGGCGGGCCGCCCATCCGGTGTGACCACGCGCCAGCGATAGGCCTCGTGCCCCAGTTGGCGGTTGGCGTTGCGCAAGGGATCAAGGGCCGAGGCGACCTCGAGGATCGAGGCCTGCGGCAGCACAAACAGGGCGATGGTCAGCGGTGCAGTGGCCGGGGAAAAGATTGCATTTTGCGTCATGAAGAATGCGTAATTTGCAAAGCGCGTGCTGGCAAGGGTGCTATCGTGCCAGCCAAAGGGAGGATTGCCATGCCGCTGACCATGAATCGTGAGGTTTTCATCACCTGTGCCGTGACGGGATCGGGCAGCACGCAGGACCGATCCCCCCATGTGCCACGCTCGCCCCAGCAGATTGCCGAAAGTGCGATTGCGGCGGCCAAGGCGGGGGCGGCGGTTGTGCATTGCCATGTCCGCGATCCTGACACCGGCAAGCCCAGCCGCGATCTGGCGCTTTACCGCGAGGTGACGGAGCGCATCAGGGATAGTGCGACGGATGTGGTGTTGAACCTGACGGCGGGCATGGGGGGGGACATCTACTTTGAAGGGTCCGAGGCGATGAACCGGATGGGCCCGCGTTCGGACATGGCAGGGGCGACGGAGCGCGTTGCGCATGTGGTGGAATGCCGGCCGGAAATCTGCACGCTGGATTGCGGCACGATGAATTTCAACGAGGCGGATTATGTGATGGTCAACACGCCGGGCCTGTTGCGCGATATGGCGCGGCGGATGACGGCGGCGGGCGTGCGGATCGAGATCGAGGCGTTTGATACAGGCCATCTGTGGCTGGCCAAAGAGCTGGTCAAGGAAGGCGCTATTCCGCAGCCGGTGCTGGTACAGCTGTGCATGGGCGTGCCGTGGGGGGCGCCGGATGATCTGCACACGTTCCTTGCGATGGTGGCGAATGTGCCGGCCGATTGGCACTGGAGCGCGTTTGCTTTGGGGCGGCACCAGATGCCCTATGTGGCGGCCTCGGTGCTGGCTGGTGGGAATGTGCGGGTGGGGCTGGAAGATAACCTGTGGCTGGATAAGGGCGTGCTGGCGACGAATGCGCAACTGGTGGAACGGGCGGTGGATATCATCACGGACATGGGCGCGCGGGTGCTGACGCCTGCGGAAGTGCGGGCGAAGCTGAAGCTGGAAAAGCGGGCACCTTTGGGGCGGTAGACATGGACAAGGTCAAATTTACGGCGATGAAAGATGGCGATGCGGCGGATTATGCGCTGCTGGATGGGCATGAGCGGGCCTATGCGGCGGGCACGGCGGACCGGCTGCTGGACGCGATGGTACAGTTGGATGAGGGGCTGTCGGGCTATCAGGTGACGCGGCTGGGCCATTCTTTAAGCGCTGCGACGCGGGCATGGCGGGCGGGGGCGGATGATGACTGGGTGGTGGCGGCACTACTGCATGACATCGGCGATATCTATGCGCCCTATAACCATGATGAATATGCAGCGGCGATCCTGAAGCCGTTTGTACGGGAACAGGTGACATGGGTGGTGGAAAAGCACGGTGATTTCCAGCGGCTGTACTACGCGCATCACACGGGCGGAAACCGCCACGCGCGGGACCGCTTCAAGGGGCATGCCTATTACGATGATTGCGCGCAGTTCTGCGAGGAATGGGATCAATCAAGCTTTGATCCGGATTATGACGCGCTGCCGCTGGAGTTCTTTCGCAGCATGGTGCGGGGGGTATTTGCGCGCAAGGCCTATGATCCGGCTGTGGTCCGGGCAGGCGTGCGGGTGGCGTTGACGGACAAAGCTGTGGCAGGGGAGCGGGCATGACACGCAAGGCGGCGATCATTGGCGGCGGGGTGATTGGCGGGGGCTGGGCGGCGCGGTTCTTGCTGAACGGCTGGAATGTGTCGATCTTCGATCCGGACCCGGAGGCCGAGCGGAAGGTGGGTGAGGTGATGCGCAATGCGCGGGCGGCCTTGCCTGCGTTAAGTGACGGGCCGATGCCTGCGGAGGGGAAACTGACCTTTGCCAGCACGATCACGGAAGCGGTGGAGGGGGCGGATTACATTCAGGAGTCGGTGTCGGAACGGCTGGACCTGAAGCACCGGGTATTTGCACAAATCCAACAATCGGTCAGCGGAATACCCATCGGATCATCAACTTCGGGCTTCAAACCTTCAGAATTGCAACAAGGGGCGGCGGACCCTTCGACCATCTTCGTGGCCCATCCGTTCAACCCGGTTTACCTGTTGCCCTTGGCCGAAATCGTGCCATCGGCGGCAACGGATGCGGCGATGATCGAGCGGGTGAAGGAAACCCTGCGCGATCTGGGGATGTTCCCCTTGCACGTGCGCAAGGAAATTGACGCGCATATTGCAGATCGTTTTCTGGAGGCGGTGTGGCGCGAGGCGCTATGGCTGGTCAAGGACGGGGTGGCCACGACGGAAGAGATTGATGAAGCAATCCGCATGGGCTTTGGCCTGCGGTGGGGGCAGATGGGGCTGTTTGAAACCTACCGCGTGGCGGGGGGTGAGGCAGGCATGAAGCACTTCATGGCGCAGTTCGGGCCGTGCTTGACATGGCCATGGACGAAACTGATGGATGTGCCGGAATTCAACGATGAGCTGGTCGATCTGATTGCAGGCCAGTCGGACGCGCAATCGGGCCACCATACGATCCGCGAGCTGGAGCGTATCCGTGACAGTAACCTGATCGGGTTCCTGCGCGCCCTGAAGGACCGCAACTGGGGGGCTGGGAAGGTTTTGTTGGAGCATGACGCGCGCCGCCGCAGTCAAGCAATGGACCTGTCCGGCCCGATGGAATTTGCGCGGATGCAGGTGCTGCCGGGCTGGATTGATTACAACGGGCACATGACGGAAAGCCGGTATTTGTTCGCGGGGTCAGAGACTTGCGATGCGTTCCTGCGCTGGATCGGGGCGGATCTGGGTTATGTGAAGTCGGGCTTCAGCTACTACACGGCGGAAAACCATGTGCGGCATCTGGGTGAGGCCAAGGTGGGTGATGCGCTGACAGGCACGGTGCAGGTGATTTCCCACGATGAAAAGCGCATCCGCCTGTTCATCCGTATCCTGCATGACGGGGCCGAGGTGGCGACTGTGGAACAGATGCTGTTGCATGTGGACATGGCGAAGGGCAAGGCGTGCGCGGCTCCGGCGGCGATCCTTGCGCGCGTGGCCGATCTTGCCAAAGCGCAGGCACATCTGCCGATGCCAGAGGGCGCTGGCCGGGCGATCGGGCAGCCCAGATGACCAGACGTGCGCTGATTACCGCGGGGGCCAACGGCATTGGGCTGGCCATGGCGCAGGGATTTGTGGCAGCGGGCTATCGCGTGTGGGTGACGGATGTGGATGGTGCTGCGGTGGCAGCCTTGCCCGCTGCTATCAAGGGCAGCGTGGTTGATGTGGCGGATGAAGCCGCCATGGCCGCCCTGTTGGGCCAGATCAAGGCCGACTGGGGCGGGCTGGATGTGGTCTGCTGCAACGCGGGCATCAAGGGGCCGACGGCCGCCGTGGTGGATATGCCATTGGACGGCTGGCGCGAATGTCTTGCCGTCAACCTTGATGGCGCGTTTCTGACGGCAAAACACGCGATCCCGCTGTTGCAGCGGGGCGCTGTGATGCTGTTTACCTCTTCCACCGCGGGCATTTACGGCTTTCCCTACCGCAGCCCCTATGCGGCGGCGAAATGGGCGGTGATCGGCCTGATGAAGACACTGGCCATGGAGTTGGGCCCCCAAGGCATACGCGTGAACGCCATTTTGCCGGGCTCGGTCAACGGGCCGCGCATTGACCGGGTCTTTGCCGATGAAGCCGCCGCCAAGGGCATGACGCCTGATGCCGTGCGGCGTGGCTATGCCGAAGGCACGGCCCTGCAAAGTCTGGTGGATGCCAGCGATATTGCCAATATGGCGGTTTTCCTCGCCTCGGACGGCGCACGGATGGTGTCCGGCCAGACCCTGACGGTGGACGGCTTTACGATCAACCCAGACCCGAAGGTGGGACCATGAACTTTGGCCTGAGCGCAGAGCAACAGATGATTGTCGCGGCCACGCGGGCATTTGTGGAAACCGAACTTTATCCGCATGAAGCGGAGATTGAACGCACAGGTATCTTGCGGGATGAGCTGCGCAAGGAAATTGTTAAAAAGGCCATTAAAGCAGGACTTTACGCAGCGAACATGCCGGCCGAGGTGGGTGGTGCCGGCCTTGATACGCTGTCATGGCTGCTTTACGAAAAGGAACTTGGCAAGGCGAACTATGCCCTGCACTGGACCTGCGTATCGCGCCCGTCAAACATCCTTTTGGCCTGCACGCCGGAACAGCGCGAACGCTATCTCTTCCCCTGCATCCGGGGCGAAAAGCATGATTGCCAGGCGATGACGGAACCGGGGGCGGGGTCAGATCTGCGCGGCATGAAGGCCTTTGCGCGGGCCGATGGGGATGATTTCGTGCTGAACGGCACGAAGCATTTCATCAGCCACGCGGATGTGGCGGATTTCGCGATTGTCTGGGTGGCGACAGGCGAAGAAGAAACCAAGCGCGGCAAGAAAAAGCTGATCACGGCGTTTCTGGTGGACAAGGGAACCAAGGGCTTCACGGTGCGCGATGGGTACCGGAATGTCAGCCACCGGGGCTATAACAACTGCGTGCTGGATTTTGACGATTGCCGCCTGTCCAAGGACCAAGTGCTGGGCGAGGTACACAAGGGCTTTGAAGTGGCGGGCAAATGGCTGGGGGCAACGCGGCTGCAGGTGGCGTCAACCTGCCTTGGGCGGGCAGAGCGGGCCTTGGCCCATGCGGTGGAATATGCAGCACAACGCAAGCAGTTCGGGCAAGAGATTGGCAAGTTTCAGGGGGTATCCTTCAAGCTGGCAGATATGGCGATGGAGTTGAAGGCTGCCGAGTTGCTGACACGTGAAGCGGCGTGGAAATACGACGCAGGCACGGTGACAGAGGCGGACATGGCGATGGCCAAGCTGAAGGCGACGGAAGTGCTGGCGATGGTGGCGGATGAAGCGATCCAGATCCACGGGGGGATGGGGTTGATGGATGAATTACCGCTAGAGCGTATCTGGCGGGATGCACGGGTAGAGCGGATATGGGAAGGCACGAGCGAGATTCAACGCCATATCATCAGCCGCGAAATGCTGCGGGCGCATGGTGGCTGAACCGGAGGAAGCGGGGGTTTCACACCCCCCAGTCCATTGGTTTCTCGAACCAATGGCGAAACCAGTGGCCTACCCCGTGGGATATTTATGGACAGATGAAACGAAATGTTAACTTTGATTCGAGACATTGATTACACGGTACAGGCGGGGACGCCGATGACCGTGACGGGTGAAACCCTGCCTCGCATTGCCGGGGCAGGGCGCCCCGCTTTCTCTTTCATCTGTCTGAAAATATCCTCTGGGGGTCCGGGGGGCGAAGCGCCCCCGGATGTCGATGCAGGGCACAGCCTATGACGCGCCTGAACCGCCTTTTGCGCCCGCGCCATATTGCCGTCATGGGGGCCTCCTGGGCTGAAAGCGTGATTGCGCAATGTGCCAAGATGGGGTTCGCCGGGCAGGTCTGGCCGGTTCACCCAACGAAAACCCATATCGGGGGGCTGCGCGCGTTTGCCAGCCTTTCAGATTTGCCCGAGGCACCGGATGCGACGTTCATCGGGGTCAACCGGCATGCGACCATTGGTATCGTGGCGGAACTTGCGGCGTTGGGGGCAGGGGGGGCGATCTGTTTTGCGTCTGGCTGGACGGAAGCGGGCGAGCCGGGGTTGCAGGCCGATCTTGTGGCTGCGGCGGGTGATATGCCGATCCTTGGGCCAAACTGCTATGGGGTGATCAACTATCTGGACGGGGCACTGCTCTGGCCGGATCAGCATGGCGGGCTGCGGGTGGACAGGGGGGTGGCGCTGGTCAGCCAATCCTCGAACATCATCATCAATATGAGCATGCAGAAGCGCGCGCTGCCGGTGGCCTATGTGGCCTGTCTGGGCAATGCGGCAGTGGTGGGTTTGGCAGAGCTTGCAGGGGCGGTGCTGGATGACCCGCGCGTCACGGCTTTGGGGATGTACATCGAAGGCATTGATGATGCGGCGGGCTTTGCAGCGTTGGCGGCGCGGGCGCGGGCGATGGGCAAGGGGATTGTCTGCATCAAGTCAGGCAAGACCGAGCTTTCGCGGGTGGCGGCGGCGTCGCATACGGCCTCACTGGCTGGGGGGGGCGTGGCGAGTTCTGCGTTTCTGCGCCAGATCGGGGTGGCAGAGGTGAACACGCCGTCGGAGTTGATTGAGACGCTGAAGATTATGCACGTACATGGTGCGATTGGGCCGCGGTTGTGCAGCCTGTCCTGTTCGGGGGGTGAGGCGGGGCTGGTGGCTGATCTGGCGGCACCGGTGGGGATTGAGTTTGCGCCGGTGCCGGAGGCGACGAAGGGACGGTTGAACGACATTCTGGGGCCCATTGTGACGGTGGCGAACCCGCTTGATTATCACACGTTCATCTGGGGCGATGGGCCGCGCACGACGGATGTGTTCACGACGATGCTGCAGGTCTATGACGCGGGCATTTATATCATCGACCCGCCGCGCACAGACCGCTGCGATCCGGCATGGTATGAGCCGGCCATCGGAGCCATCGTGGCGGCGCAGGGGGCCACGGGCAAACCTGCGTTTCCGGTGGCGTCGATGCCCGAAAACTTTGATGAGGGGCGGGCGGTGGCCTTGATGGGGCAGGGTGTGTGCACGCTGATGGGCTTGGAGACTGCCTTGGTGGCATTGCGGGCAGCGCAAACTCCGGCAGGGATTGAAGGTTGGCGGCCACTGGCAGTAGTGCCAGAGGGGCGGGCGGTGATGCTGGATGAGGCGGCAAGCAAGGCAGTGCTGGCGGGGGCGGGGGTGGCCGTGCCCAAGCGTGTGACAGCACCAAGGCTGGCCGATCTGGATGTGGCGGGGCTGGCCGGGCCATTTGCGCTGAAGGGGCTGGGGTTTGCGCATAAGACCGAAGCCGGGGCGGTGCGGCTGGGGCTGACGTCGCTGGCAGGACAAGCCGAAATGGTGGGGGCGACAGGATACCTTGCCGAAGAGATGGTGCAAGGTGTGGTGGCCGAACTGCTGGTGGGGCTGCGGCGCGATGCGGTCTACGGGGCGACGTTGACGCTGGGGTTTGGGGGCATCACGACGGAATTGCTGGCCGATACGGTGACGCTGGTTTGCCCGGTGACGGGGCCCCAGGTCGCCGCCGCCCTTGGGCGTCTGCGGCTGTGGCCCTTGCTGAATGGCTATCGGGGGAAACCTGCGGCGGATGTGGCGGCGGTGGTGGATGCGGTGCTGGCGGTGCAGGGGCTGCTGACGGACGCAAGTCTGCAAGAGGTGGAAATCAACCCGCTGATGGCCTGCCAAAAGGGTGCGGTCGCGGTGGATGCGGTGATCTGGAGGGGCGAATGATGGAGATGCTGACAAAGGGGCCGATCCGCACGCGCATGGAAGGTGCTGTGCTGGAGGTCACGCTGGACCGCCCCAAGGCCAATGCGATTGACCTGATCACCAGCCGGATCATGGGGCAGGTGTTTCGGGCCTTCCGTGATGATGATGCGTTGCGCGTGGCAATCATCCGGGCGGAGGGCGACAAGTTTTTCTGCCCCGGCTGGGATCTGAAGGCGGCTGCGGGTGGCGATGCGGTGGATGGTGATTACGGTGTGGGCGGCTTTGGCGGCTTGCAGGAACTGCCGAACCTGAACAAGCCGGTCATCGCGGCGGTGAATGGCATTTGCTGTGGGGGCGGGCTGGAACTGGCGCTGAGCGCCGATCTGATCCTGTGTTCGGACAATGCGACCTTTGCCTTGCCGGAAATCCGGTCGGGCACAGTGGCGGATGCGGCATCCATCAAGCTGCCAAAGCGCATTCCCTATCATGTGGCGATGGATTTGTTGCTGACGGGCCGCTGGTTTGACGCCACCGAGGCGCACCGCTGGGGGATTGTGAAGGAAATCACGACGCCTGCTGATCTGATGCCCAAGGTCTGGGCGCTGGCGCGTCTGCTGGAAAGCGGGCCGCCGCTGGTTTACGCGGCGATCAAGGAAGTGGTGCGTGAGGCGGAAGCGCTGCGGTTTCAAGACGCGATGAACCGGGTGACAAAGCGGCAGATGCCAACGGTGGACAAGCTTTATGCCAGCGAGGATCAGCTGGAAGGGGCAAGGGCCTTTGCGGAAAAGCGCGATCCGGTGTGGAAGGGGAAGTAGGGGGCATTGGCTGCAGCCATTCTATTCCCGACATGATTTGTCGCGCAGTGTGAAGGATTTGTGTCACGCCAAGGCTAGGAAGGCCTGCCGGGGGCACCGGGGCAGGGATTTGGTATGCACGACACTGACTATATCATCGTGGGCGCGGGTTCTGCCGGCTGTGTGCTGGCGGACAGGCTGAGTGCCAGCGGCAAGCATAAGGTGACCGTGCTGGAGGCGGGGGGCACGGACCGGCGGTTTTACGTGGGGTTGCCATTGGGTTATGGCAAGCTGTTCTATGACCCGGCTGTGAACTGGATGTACAAGACGGAACCCGATCCGGGGCTGGATGGCCAGCGGGACCATTGGCCAAGGGGCAAGATCCTTGGGGGGTCATCATCCATCAACGCTATGGTGTGGATCCGTGGGCACAAGGCGGACTACGATGAATGGGGGGCCAATCCGGGCTGGGGTTGGGATGATGTGCTGCAAGCCTATCGCGCGTTAGAGGATAACGAGGCGGGGGGCGATGCGTGGCGGGGCAAGGGCGGGCCTTTGTTTATCTCCCGCAATGCCAATGGGTTGCATCCGCTTGTTGAGAATTACCTTGAAGCTTGCGAAGAGGCGGGCCTTGCGCGGAACGCCGATTTCAACGGGGAAATGCAGGAAGGTGCGGGCGTCTACCAGATGACGATCAAAGGCGCGCGACGCAATTCGGCGGCGCGGGCGTTTCTTCGGCCCGCGATGAAGCGGGCGAATGTGCGGGTAATCACGCGGGCGATGGTGACGCGGGTGCTGGTTGAGGAAGGCCGGGCGGTGGGGGTGGAATACCTGCGCGCCGGGCAAAAGCAGGTGCTGCGCTGCAATGCTGAAGTGATCTTGTCAGGCGGCGCGATCAATTCGCCACAACTGCTGCAACTGTCGGGGATCGGGCCGGGGGCCTTGTTGCAAACGCATGGCATTCCGGTGGTACAGGACAATGCAAATGTTGGGGATCACCTGAGCGACCATCAAGGCATCAACTATACATGGTCGATGAAGGTGCCGACCTATAATGATGTGCTGCGGCCATGGTGGGGCAAGCTGCGCGCGGGCGTGGAATGGGCGCTGCTGGGGCGTGGCGTGCTGGCGAAAAGCATCAACCATGCGGGAGGGTTCTTCAGGACAAGGCCCGATCTGGAGCGGCCGAACATGCAGCTTTATCTGCAGGCGTTTTCCACGCTGCTGCCCAAGGCGGGTGAGCGGCCGCTGCTGACGCCTGACCCGTGGTCGGGGCTGAGCATTGGCCTGTCGAACTGCCGCCCGACAAGCCGGGGACATATTCGCATTGGCAGTGCTGATCCGTTGCAGCACCCGGTGATCACGGCGAATGCGTTTTCGACGAACCATGATGTGGAGGAAATGCTGGCGGCGGTGAAATACCTGCGGCATCTGGCGGCGCAACCGGCGCTGGCGGGGCTGATCAAGGAAGAGCTGCGTCCGGGGCCCGCGGTGCAGACGGATGAAGACCTGATCATGGATTTCCGGCGCAGGTCAGGCACGGTGTATCACCCCAGTTGTACCTGCCGGATGGGGGCGGATGCGGGCACATCAGTGGTGGATGCGCGGCTGCGGGTACATGGGGTGGCGGGCTTGCGGGTGATTGATGCAAGCGCATTCCCGAACCTGATTGCGGGCAACACGAATGCGCCGTCCATACTGATGGGCTGGAAAGGCGCAGAGATGGTGCTGGCAGACGCGCCCTGACGCGCCTGCCAAATGGCTTTCAAGGTCTGGTAAAGACGATCGGACCCTCTTTGGGAATGAAGATCGTGGCGCTGTCGCCAGATTTGCCGCGGACTTTCACCCGTGTCCCATTTGAGCCTGTGGTGGTTTCTACGGTTGAACCGTCTGAACCGGTGGTTGTGGTGCGTGTTTGCCCGCCCGCGCCAGTTTCAGTCGTCGTTTCAGCTGGCTTTTCATCTGCCATAATAAACACTCCGATCAATGGTTGCGTGCCTCAATATGCTGGCACGTCGCAAGCGTGCCACAACGCATCCGTTTTTCAAAGCCTTTATTCTCCGCGGGGAAAACGCTTGCTTTCTTCCAGCACGTTCAGGTCCATGTGGTTGCGCATGTAGCGTTCGGATGCGGCGCGCAGGGGCTGATGATCCCATGGGTAATAGGCGCCATTGCGCAGCGCCTCGTACACTACCCAGCGGCGGGCCTGTGATTGGCGCACGTCGGCATCATACTGCGGCAGGTTCCAGCGTGCAGACGCGTCGGCCCGCAGGCGGGCGAGTGTGCCCTGATGGGCGGGCTCGGAGGCCAGATTGATGGTTTCTTCAGGGTCTGCGGCAAGGTTGAACAATTGGTCAGGGTCGGCGGGGCAATGGATGTATTTCCAATCGCCCTGCCGCAGGGCCACCATCGGCGTGATGGTGCCTTCGGCGGCATATTCCATGGCGACAGCCTCTGTGCGCGGGGTGCCGGTGGCAAGGGGGGCAAGGCTTTGCCCATCGGTCCAGGGCATGACCTCGGCCATGGAGATGCCTGCCAGATCGCACAGCGTCGGGGTCAGGTCGATGGTGCTGACCGGCGTTTCAATCAGACCTGCGGGCAGGCCGGGGGCGGCGATCATCAGGGGCACACGGGACGCGCCTTCAAAGAAGTTCATCTTGAACCACAGCCCCTTGCGCCCCAGCATTTCGCCATGGTCCGACACGAAGATGACAATCGCCTCTTGCCGCGTGGCCGCAAGCGTGGCCAGCAATTCGCCGATCTTGTCATCGACGTAAGAGATATTGGCGAAATAGCCTTGCCGCGCGCGGCGGATATGGTCTGGCGTCACCTCCAGCCCGCGCCAGTCGCAGGCATCCATCAGGCGTTGGCTGTGCGGGTCCATGTCTTCATAGGCGCGCGCAGGGGGCGGCTCGCATTCCACAGCGCCTTCGTACAGATCCCAATACTTGCGCCGGGCAACAAAGGGGTCATGCGGGTGGGTGAAGGAAACGGTCAGGCACCATGGCCGCGGATCGGCCCCGCGTGAGAGGTCATAGAGTTTCTGGTTGGCCTGATGGGCCACGTCATCATCATATTCGAGCTGGTTCGTGATCTCGGCCACGCCCGCGCCCGTGACCGAGCCAAGGTTGTGATACCACCAGTCGATGCGCTGCCCCGGTTTGCGGTAATCTGGCGTCCAGCCGAAATCAGCAGGGTAGATGTCCGTTGTCAGGCGTTCCTCGAATCCGTGCATCTGATCCGGGCCGACAAAATGCATCTTGCCCGACAGGCAGGTCTGATAACCCGCGCGGCGCAGGTGGTGGGCGTAGGTGGGAATGTCGGACGAAAACTCGGCCGCATTGTCATAGACCCGCGTGCGTTGGGGCAACTGGCCCGACATGAAGGCCGCGCGGGCCGGGGCGCAGAGGGGGCTTGCGGTATAGGCATTGGCAAAGCGTGTGGAGCGCGCAGCCAGCGCGCGCAGGTGCGGCGTGTGAAGGAAGGGCGCAGGGCCATCAGGGAACAGGGTGCCTGTCAGCTGATCCACCATCAGGATCAGGATATTCGGTCTGGTCATGGCGGCCCCTGTTTTGGTCGCACCATCGGCATGGCCCGGCCAGCGGTCTGTTCTGGTTGCGACATCTGCGATCAGTCGGCGTAACAGGCCCCGGAATCGTCAAGCAGGGCCTTGATTTCCGCCAGATGGAAGGTGGCGAATCCGGGATAGGCCTCCCATTCCTGCGCGGTCTTTTCGGCGACATCATCGGGCAGTACGCGCAGGGGGCGCCCGGTTTGCAGGGCGCGGATGTAGGTTTCTGCAGCGCGTTCAAGGTAATAAAGGCGGTTAAAGGTTTCGGCCACTGTGCGGCCCACCACCAGCACGCCGTGGTTGCCCATCACCATTGTGGTGATCTTTGGATCAGCCAGCAGGGTGGCACAGCGCGTGCCCTCCGCCTCAAACGCCATGCCGCCATAGGCTTCATCCACGACCAAGCGGTTATGGAACATGGCCGAATTCTGATCAATCGCGGGCAGGCGACTGTCAGCAAGGCTGGCGAGCACTGTGGCAAAGGGCGAATGCACATGCATCACACAGCGCGCATGCGGGCAGGCGCGGTGGATGGCGGCATGCAGGCCCCATGCGGTGGGATCGGGGGCATCGGGGCGATCCATGGTGGCGGGGTCAAGGGCATCAATTTCAACCAGCGCACTGGCGCGGATGCGGGAAAAGTGGCGGCCGTTGGGGTTGATCAGAAAGCGCGTGCCCGTGTCGTTGACAGCAAGGGAAAAGTGGTTGGCCACAGCCTCGTGCATGTTCAGGCGCGCGGTCCAGTGAAAGGCTGCGGCCAGATCAACGCGTTCGGGCCAGAAGGTGATGTTGCGGGCTGGGGCGTTCATGGCGGGCCTTCAATGTTTGTTGAGGGTTTGCAGGCAGGATCGGCGCAGTGTGGGCAAGAAGGGGCGATCTGGCAATGCTGCATAATCTGGACATAGTTGTGCCGCCTTCTGCAGAAAATACCCTTAATCCTCCGCAATTCCGCCGCAAGCGCCGACGACAGTTAACCAAGGGCAACGTGGAGCAGGGTGCGCAGATGCAGGTTTTTCGTCCGATCGATTACGTCCCGGCCACGTTGGTGGGCCGTGGTTTCAAGGTCATGCTGGCAGGGGCCGACGCGCAAAGCACGGTTGCGGGCAAACTGGCCCGGCTGGGTGGTGAGGTTGAGGCCGAGGTTGAAGGCTTCATGGCCTTGGGTGCGGTGATGGACGATCCGCAGGGCTATGGCCTGTTTGTGATCAACACCGAAGGGGTGGGTGGCGATGAGGCGGCGCAACGCATTTGCGCGCTGCTGAAAGGGGCCTATCCGCGGCTGCCCGTGATCATCGTGGGTGGGCAAAGCGCCGAACAGACCTTTCCCGAAGAAGTCGTGGAACCCGTGCGGCTGCGTGCACCGGTTTCGGCGGTGTCACTGCGGGTGGGGTTTGAACATGCCATGCGTGAACGCATGATGTGGAACCACGGCTGAAGCTGTGGCGCGCGGGCTTGCCGCGCGCAACCGCGTTCAGGCCAGCGCGAGGTTTGTCACGGATTCGCGCCCGTCACGCCCGGCCTCGATATCGAACGTCACCGCCTGCCCGTCTTTCAGGCTGCGCAGGCCAGCGCGTTCTAATGCAGTGATGTGCACGAACACGTCCTTGCTGCCGCCTTCGGGCGCAATAAAGCCGTAGCCCTTTGTTTCATTGAACCATTTCACGGTGCCCTTGGCCATCGTGATATCTCCCCTGTCTGTGCCCCGCCCGCGAGATTGCGGCGGTGTGGTCGCGTCAGCTTTGGTGTCGGCAGCTGTGGATCCGCGCAGGAGACAGTGGTCGAAAAAAGTCAACGTGGCAGTGCAGACATTGGCCTGTGCGCGCACGAAATCAAGGGAAAATCGCGGATCAGGCGAGTTCTTGCGTGCCCTGGTCGGCGGTGTGGGCGGCAGGGGCCAGGGCGCGGGTCAGGCCCAGGATCACGACAGCGCAGCCGGTTCCAACCCAGATGGCAAGGGCCGACAGGACGGGGGCGCCGAAGATGGCAAGGGCGATGAGGGCCGCAAGAAAGCCCGCTGTACCACCAAGAATGCTGAGGACGGCCGCCATGATGTTCTCCCTCTGTGTGGGTACAGATGATGTGGCGAATGGGGCGGAAATGCGGCGGGAGTGCGAAAGTTTGGGGGCGCTGAAGAGTGCGGTGTAAGTGCTTGCGTGCGCTGTATTAATTGGGCTGACTGGTGGGCTGAGGCAGGTCTTTTATCCGTCTTTATTGCGTCTTCTTTCCGTCTCTACGCACGGAGAGATCACGGGGCGTTAACCATGATGCGCGAATCGCGGGGGGTGAGTTTAGTGGTGTGAGGGGAGTCGGTCTGAAGCCCGACCTACGGGTTGCCGGACGCCCGCCAAGCGCACCCCTTGGCCCGGAATCAAGACGCTTGCGCCGCCGGGCCGCGCCCGACATTCCCCCGGGAGGGCGCTTTGCGACGGTTGCCAGCAGAAATGCGGTGGGAGGGGTTGAGGGATAAAGTGTCTAAATTCAGCGTCGGCGCGCCATCCCGAGGTCGGGCACGGCCCTGTGTTTGGGGGGATGGTGCGCAATGAATGCGCACCCTACGCTTGCTATTGGATGAGTGCGACAGGGGAAATGATCGAGCCTGTGTTGCTTTTCTCAACCGATTTGACGATTACCGATACCTCTGCCGATTCAGTTTGAAGCAGATCAGGTTGTGAAATTGGTTTCATCGCTTCTAGAACTTCCAATACTGGAAAAGATCTCCTTTCCTCTAGCCA
>JBJOQW010000155.1:0-7465 GCA_046049665.1 Pseudomonadota bacterium
GGTGGGCGCATGCAGTTTATCTGGCTGTTTTCCGTCATGTATGTCGTGGGTGCGGCGGCGCTTTGGTATGCCGCACCGGGTAATCTGAACGTCTGGTTCATCATGGTCATGTTCGGTATCGGCCTGATCGGGATGGAGTTTGCCACCAGTTTTACCAATGCGATGATGCCCGATCTGGTGGATGAAAAGGATCTGGGCAGTGTGTCGGGGTCGGGCTTCAGTTTTGGCTATATCGGCGGGTTCATCACCCTGCTGATTATGCTTTTGCTGCTGGATGACGGGTCGAACGGCAAAACCCTACTAGGCAATGCCCCCCTGTTCGGCCTTGATCCCGAACAGCGCGAAGGTACGCGGTCTGTCGGGCCACTGTCAGCCATCTGGTATGTGGTGTTCATGATCCCGTTCTTTCTGTGGGTGCGTGAAACACCTCAGCCCGGTGCCGTACCCATTGGCGTGGCCCTGCGTGAGGCCATTCCTGACCTGATGCGCACCCTGCGCACCCTGCCTGCGCGGCCCAGCTTTTCGGCTTACCTTGCCTCATCCATGTTCTACCGTGATGCGCTGAACGGCATGTACACCTTTGGCGGCATTTATGCGGCAGGCGTGCTGAACTGGAAGACCATGAACATCGGCATCTTTGGTATTTTGGCCATCATCTCGGGCATCATCTTTTCCTGGCTTGGCGGCAAGGCTGACCGGCGCTTTGGCCCCAAACCCGTGATCACCGCCACGGTGATTGTGCTGACCCTGACCGCGCTTGCCGTGGTTTGCATTTCGCGCGAATCCGTGCTTGGCATGCCCGTCGCCCCGGATAGCCCCTTGCCCGACTATGCCTTCTACCTGATCGGCATGCTGATCGGTGCCGCTGGTGGCATCTTGCAGGCCGCCAGCCGCACGATGATGGTGCATCAGGCTGATCCCGCGCGAATGACCGAGGCGTTTGGCCTGTTCGCCCTGACAGGCAAGGCCACCTCTTTCCTTGCACCCCTGCTGATTGCCGTGACGACACAAATCAGCGGATCACAGTCAATTGGCGTGGCCCCGCTGGTCGGCCTCTTTCTGATCGGGCTGATTCTGCTAATCTGGGTCAAACCATACGGTGATGATTCAAGGTCTCCACAACGATGAAAAGCCTTCTTGCTTTCGTTCTTGCCTGCGCGGTTGCAGGCCCTGCATCTGGCCAGACCCGCGCCAACCAGTTGTTTGGCGCAATGGATACACCATCAAACCAGTCGCCCATGCCAATTGGCAGTTACGCCAAGGGATGTGGGGCTGGCATGGTAGAGCTGCCAGAAACCGGCCCCACATGGCAGGCCATGCGCCTGTCGCGCGGGCGGAATTTTGGCCAGCCTGTCATGATCGAATTCCTGCAGGAACTGTCCGTTGCCGCCACCAAGGTCGGCTGGGCCGGGCTTTACATCGGCGATATCAGCCAGCCGCGTGGCGGCCCCATGACCTCGGGCCATGCCAGCCACCAGATCGGCCTTGATGCCGATATCTGGATGCTGCCCCCCCGCCGCCTTGATCTGACGCGCACGGAACGTGAAAACATCAGCTCTATCCCTGTGCGATCTGCCGATCAGCGGTCAGTCACCGAAAACTGGACATCCGCGCATTATGCCCTGATGCGGGCGGCAGCACTCGACAGCCGGGTTGACCGCATTTTCGTGGCGGCGGCTGTAAAGATTGAAATGTGCAAGACCGCCACGCCTGCCGATACCCGTTGGCTGCGCAAGATCAGGCCTGTGGCCGGGCATGACACGCATTTCCATGTGCGCCTGCGTTGCCCTGCCGGGGCGACCGAGTGCCAGACGCAGACCCCGACGGTGGCCGAACTGTCAAACGGCGGCAACGGCTGTGATGACACGCTGATGTGGTGGGTGACCGATTACCTGAACCCACCTGACCCCGACAAGGTGCCGAAAGAACCCGAAGAACCCCGCCGCCACCCACGTGATTTCACCATGGCCGATCTGCCCGCCCAATGCGCAAGCGTTCTTTCTTCGGACTAGCGGCGCTGGCCGCATTCGGGTTGGGGTTGCATGGATGGGCCGGTTCGCCCACCTCGCAAAACCTTGTCACCAGCTACGACTGGGCCAATGATGACCCAGACTTTGGCGGCCTGTCAGCGATTGAGCTGTCTGATGACGGGCTAAGCTTTACTGCCATATCCGACCGCAGCACATTGTTTTCAGGCCGGTTTGAACGTAGTGCGGATGGCGCCATTCAAGCGGTAAGCAATGTTGTCGCCCACCGTCTGCAAGGCCCCAACGGCAGGCCATTGGATAGTGCGCATGACGATAGCGAAGGCCTTGCCTTGCTGGACAACGGCACATTCTACATCTCACAAGAAGGGCCAGCCCGTGTGTTGCGCTTTACCGGCCCAGACGCGGCAGCCGAGGTCCTTCCACAACATCCTGATTTTGCTGCAATGCAGGTCAACTCTGCACTGGAAACGTTGGCGGTTAATGGCAATGGAACGCTTTTCACCTTGCCGGAACGGTCGGGTGCACTGGACCGGCCCTTTCCCGTCTACCGGTTTGCAAATGGCCACTGGAGCAAGCCTTTGGCCATTCCGCGTGTTGGCGCCTATCTGCCGACTGGGGCAGATTTTGGCCCCGATGGCCGCCTTTACATTCTAGAGCGCAGGTTTGAAGGCATTGCGGGTTTCCAGAACCGCGTGCGCCGTTTTGCCATTACTGGCGACACGATAGAAAGCGACGAGACTGTGCTGGAAACCTATCTTGGCCAACATGGCAATCTTGAAGGCCTGTCTGTCTGGCGCGATGCAGATGGCTCGCTGCGCCTGACCATGGTGTCGGACGACAACTTTCGCTTTTTCCTGCGCACCACATTGGTCGAATACGCCATTGCTGATTGACCGCGCTGCCGTTCCGGCGTAATGCGCCCGCTGCCCGCAGGGGCCAAGTCTCCGCAACCTTGTGAAAACGGAATAACACCATGCGTCTTCTTCCCGCCATTCTGGCGATGGCTGCCGTTGTCGTCGCCTCTAACATCCTCGTGCAATTCCTTGTCGGCGATTGGCTGACATGGGGCGCCTTCACCTACCCTTTCGCCTTTCTGGTCACAGACCTCACCAACCGTCTCTACGGCGTGGCTGCCGCCCGCAAGGTTGTCTTTGCCGGCTTTTGTGTCGGTCTTGCGTGCTCGTTGATCGGCACGCAGATCACGGGCGAATTCGGCCCGTTTGTCACGCTGCGCGTCGCCCTTGGTTCTGCCACTGCCTTCCTGATAGCGCAGCTGATGGACGTCACGGTCTTCGACTGGCTGCGTCGCCGCGCCTGGTGGCAGGCCCCGCTGTTTTCCACCCTGATCGGTGCCAGCCTTGATACGGCGATCTTCTTCACCATCGCCTTTTCCGCCGCGCTGACCTTTCTTGAACCCGGCAATGATACAAGCTGGGCCACCGGCGCTGTGCCGCTGCTGGGCCTTGGTCCAGAGGCCCCGCTTTGGGTATCGCTTGCCCTTGCCGACTGGGGTGTCAAACTGATGCTCGCAATTGTGGCTCTTGTGCCATTTCGTGTGCTTGCACAAAAACTTGCAGCACCTATCGCGTAAAATGTTTTGACAAACACAAAATCTGTGCCAACTTTCGCATATCGGCAACCATTTGAAAGGAGGTGATCCAGTGTCTAGAGTGATATTGGAGAGACGTGTCGGGACAGTCATGGGGGGTGTTTTCTAAGGGCAGCCCCTTAGCGAAACAGACCACTGATTGGATTTTGATGCCTAACTGGCTCATCTCCTTGGATCTCGGAAAGGGTTGCCCGCACAGGCAACCCTTTCTCTTTTCCACCCACCCGGATAGCCTGCCACCATGCTGCACGTGAACGACACCATCACCATTCAGGATTGGGAACTGACCGAAAGCTTCGTGCGGTCGTCAGGCCCCGGCGGGCAGAATGTGAATAAGGTCTCCACCGCCGTGGAACTGCGGTTCGAGGCGGAACGCTCTCCTGCCTTGGCAGCATCGGTCAAGGCCCGGCTCAAGCGGATTGCCGGGCGGCGCTGGACGCTGGAAGGCGCCATCGTGCTGCAGGTCGAAGACACGCGGTCACAGGCGCGCAACCGCGAAATTGCCCGCGAGCGGCTGGTTGACATGATCCGCGAAGCGCTGATCAAACCCAAGCCGCGCATTGCCACCAAACCCACCCTTGGCAGCCAACGCCGCCGATTGGTGGCCAAATCCGTGCGGGCCGAGGTGAAATCCGGCCGCGCCAAACCAGGAACCGATGATGACTGAATCCATGCTTGCCCGCCGCGCCCGCCTGATGGGGCCAAACGTGCCAACGTTTTACGAAACCCCCGTTCATATTGTGCGCGGTGAGGGCGTCTGGCTGTGGGATGCGCAGGGCAAACGCTATCTGGATTGCTACAACAACGTGGCCCATGTTGGCCATTGCCACCCCCGCGTGGTGGCCGCCATCGCCGCGCAGGCCGCCACGCTGAACACCCACACGCGCTATCTGCATGACAATGTGCTCGATTACATCGAACGCCTGACCGCCACGCTTGGCCATGGCCTTTCCCAGGCCATCATGGTTTGCACCGGATCCGAAGCCAACGACATTGCTCTGCGCATGGCCCAGGCTGTGACTGGCCATATGGGCATCATCGCCACTGACACCACCTATCACGGCAATACTGCCGCCGTTTCGCAACTCTCCACCCGCCGCCCGCCGATTGGCGGCTATGCCCCACATGTGCGCTTTGTGCCCTCGCCCTCTACCCTCACCCCGCTGGGCGGCAGTGCCGAGGCGCAACCGCAGGCATTCGCCAACCACATCGCCGCCGCGATTGATGATCTGGCCGCCCATGGCATCGGCTTTTCCGGCATGATGCTGTGCCCAGTCTTTGCCAACGAAGGCCTGCCCCATGTCACCCCCGGCTTCCTTGACCCCGCCATTGCCGTCATCCGAAAGGCCGGTGGGCTGGTGATATCAGATGAGGTGCAGCCCGGCCTTGGGCGCTGTGGCACGCATACATGGGGGCATGACTGGCTGGGTTTTGCGCCTGATGTCATCAGCATGGGCAAACCCATGGCCAATGGGCACCCGGTTGCCGCCGTGGTGGCCCGGCCCGATGTGATGGCGGCCTTCCGGCAGGCATTCGGCTATTTCAACACCTTCGGCGGCAACCCAGTGTCAGCCGCAGCCTGCCTTGCCGTGCTGGACGTGATCGCGGACGAAGACCTGATCCCCCGCGCGCAGGCTACGCATCTGCACATGATGGACCGCCTGCATGCCCTGCGCCACCCATTGCTGGCCAACGTGCGCGGTGTGGGGCAGTTCTATGGCGTGGAATTCACCCATGCCGATGGCAGCCCTGCCACAGCCTTTGTGGCCGATCTGATCGAACGGCTGGTCGCGCAGGGGTTCCTTCTGAACAAGATCGGCAAGGGTGCCAACACCCTGAAAATCCGCCCGCCCATGCCCTTTGGGACAGATCATGCCGATATGCTGATCAATGCCCTGCAATCCACCCTGCAAAACATGCCGGTGCCCGCATGATCGTGGAAGACGAGGCCGCCCTTGCCGCCGCGCATTGGGGTGGCCGACTTACCCGCCTGATCAAGAACCGTGAAAATGCGGTGTTTGACATGGCCACACCTCAGGGCCGCGCAGCCCTGCGCTTGCACCGTGTGGGCTATCAGTCTGCCGCTGCCATAAGGTCTGAGCTGTGGTGGGTCAGTGCCCTTGCGGATGCCGGTATCCCTGTGCCCGCCCCCCTGCCCACACTGGCGGGTGAAACGATGGTCACCCTGCCCAATGGCCGCATCTGCACCGCCATTGCCTGGGTGAATGGTGAGCCTTTGGGCGAGTCCGGCGTGCCCTTCACCGCCACACGCGATCAGCAGATTGCCCAGCATCATGCCCTTGGCGAATTGATAGCACAGGTCCATGCCGCCACCACTGCCCTGACCCTTCCAGCATGGTTCACCCGCGCGGCTTGGGACAAGAATGGCCTTGCAGGCGAAACCCCCTTCTGGGGCCGCTTCTGGGAACACCCGCTGCTGCACCCGTCCGAGGCCGCCGCCCTGTGCGCCGCGCGTGACGGCCTGCGCAGCTTTCTGGACGCCCTGCACAACCCTGATATCGGCCCGATCCACGCCGATGTCCTGCGCGAGAATGTGCTGGTTGATGGCACACACCTGTCACTGATTGATTTTGACGATTCCGGCATCGGCTACCGGTTGTATGACCTTGGCACCGCCCTGTCGCAAAACCTGGAAGAGCCCTATTACGCCGATCTGCGCGATGCCCTGATCGCTGGTTATGGCCGCGCGACCGTGGCCCAGGTTGAACACTTCGTCATGGCGCGCACCTTTGTGTCCATCGGCTGGGCGGCACCCCGCATCCCGCTGGACAACCCCATCCACCGCCGCCGCATTGAAGGCGCGCTGCGGTGGGCTGCGCATGTTATGCGTTAAACCACCACGTCCATCGCCTGTTGTGCGCCCACCCCGAAGACGCGCTTGTACCGCGCAATCTCGGCCTTTGGCCCCATCGCCTTGTTCGGGTTATCTGACAGTTTCACCGTTGGCCGCCCATTCGCCGATATCGCCTTGCACACAAGGCTGAACGGCGCCAATCCGTCATGCGCGGCCAGCCCACGGAAATCATTCGTCAGCATCGTGCCCCAGCCGAAAGATACTTTCACCCGCCCCACGAATTGCCGGTAGAGCCGCTCAATCTCGTCCACGTCCAGCCCATCCGAAAAGATCACCAGCTTTTGGCGTGGGTCTTCCCCCCGCTCTTGCCACCAGCGGATTGCCGTTTCCGCCCCCATCGCCGGATCGCCGCTGTCAATGCGGATACCTGTCCAGCTGGCCAGCCAATCCGGCGCGTTCTGCAGGAACCCTGCCGTGCCAAACGTGTCTGGCAAGATGATCCGCAGGTTGCCGTCATGCTCTTCCTGCCAGTCGGCCAGCACGCGGTAGGGGGCCTGCCGCAGCTGATCGTCGGTGTCGGCCAAGGCGCTGTAAACCATGGGCAATTCATGGGCGTTGGTGCCAATCGCCTCGACATCGCGGTTCTTTGCAATCAGGCAGTTCGACGTGCCGATGAACTTGGCCCCAAGCCCTTCCTGCATCGCCTGCACCGCCCAGTCCTGCCAAAGGAACCCATGCCGCCGCCGCGTGCCGAAATCGGCGATCCGCAGGCCCTCGACCTTGCGCAACCGCTCGATCTTTTCCCAAAGCCGGGTCATGGCGCGGGCGTAAAGGACCTGCAGCTCAAACTTGCCCATGTCGTTCAGGACCGCCCGGCTGCGCAGCTCCATCAGGACCGAAAGCGCAGGTATTTCCCAAAGCATGACCTCGGGCCAGCGCCCTTCGAAGGTCAGCTCGAACTGGCCGTCGCGCTTTTCCAGGTGGTAGGCCGGCAGGCACAGGCCCTCGAACCATTCCATGAAGTCCGAGCGGAACATCTGCCGCTTGCCGTAG
>JBJOQW010000156.1:0-11706 GCA_046049665.1 Pseudomonadota bacterium
CAAAGACCTGGGCAAGGGCGGCAAACACGGCGGATGACAAGACCAGCATCGCGCCGAAAGCCTGTGCATGGCCCGCGCCGCCATCCAGCACCGACAGGCGGGGGGACAGCACGATCATCACGCCAAGCAGGCCAAGGGCGACGGCGGTGATGCGGAAGGCGCGCACCTGTTCGCCCAGAAACATGGCGGCAAAGACAACGGTCAGCAGGGGGGCGGCATAGCCGATGGCGGTGACTTCGGGCAGGGGCAGGTAGGCAAGGCCCGCAAAGCCAAGGCCCATGGCCAGCGTGCCGACAAAGCCGCGCCAGAAATGGCCCATGGGGGCCACGGCGCGAAAACCGGTGGTCAGTTCATGCCGCATGGCCAGCCAGGCGA
Organism: Pseudomonadota bacterium; assembly: GCA_046049665.1. GTDB lineage: Bacteria > Pseudomonadota > Alphaproteobacteria > Rhodobacterales > Rhodobacteraceae > JAAFHS01. The sequence continues at coordinate 376 of JBJOQW010000156.1, forward strand.
CAATCACGGGAATGGCAAAGAAGGACCGGAAGAACACGGTCTGGCCGGGGGGCACATGGGCAGAGACGGCCTTGATCAGCGAGGCCATGACGATGAACACAAGCACGGATGCAAGTTTCAGGGCGATGCCGCGCAAGGGGCGTTGGACGGTGGTTTCCATCTGGGCAGATGGCCATGTTGAGGCACGATGTTCAAGGCCACTGGACGGCATGGCAGCCATGCGTTCTTCTGGGGGCAAAGGAGATGCGCCATGCCCGTACCACTGGAAACGCTGATCGCCGCAGGCCGGGGCGATGCGCCCGCCGATATCGTGCTGCGGGGGGGGCGGGTCTTTGACCTGATCACGGGTGATCTGGTCGAATCGGATGTGGCGATTGTGGGCGATACGATCGTGGGGGTGTTTGGCAATTATGACGCGGCCCGCGTGGTGGATGTGACGGGCCGGATCATCATGCCGGGTTTCATTGACACGCATCTGCATGTCGAAAGCTCGCTTGTGACACCCTTGGAGTTTGACCGATGTGTCACGCCGCGGGGGGTGACAACGGCGATTTGTGACCCGCACGAAATTGCGAATGTGCTGGGCCTGCCGGGCATTCAGTATTTCCTTGCGGCATCGGCGCATACGCTGATGGATTTGAAGGTGCAGCTGTCATCTTGCGTGCCCTCGACGCATATGGAAACGGCCGGGGCGCGGCTGGAGGCAGCTGATCTGGTGCCGCTGATGGACCACCCGGCGGTGATCGGGCTGGCAGAGTTCATGAACTTTCCGGGTGTGCTGGCGCGCGATCCGGGGTGCATGGCGAAGCTGGCGGCATTTCGGGGGCGGCATATTGACGGGCACGCGCCGCTTTTGCGGGGCAATGATCTGAACGGCTATATCGCGGCAGGCATCCGGACAGAACATGAGGCGACAAGCTATGAAGAGGGGCTGGAGAAGCTGCGCAAGGGGATGCGGGTGCTGATCCGCGAGGGGTCAGTCAGCAAGGACCTGCACGCGTTGGCGCCCTTGCTGACGGAACGCTTCGCGCCCTATCTGGCCTTCTGCACGGATGACCGAAACCCGCTGGATATCGCGGAACATGGGCATCTGGATTACATGATCCGCACGGCGATTGCGCTTGGCGCGCCGCCGCTGGCTGTGTACCGGGCGGCAAGTCTGAGCGCGGCCGAGGCCTTTGGGCTAAAGGACCGGGGGTTGGTGGCACCGGGCAAACGGGCCGATCTGGTGGTGATTGACAGCCTGGAAGGCTGCCATGCCAGCATGGTCTTTGCGGGCGGGGTGGAGGCGACGGATGCGGCCTTTGCGGCGCGGGGGCATGTAGAGCCGGTGGGGCGGCATTCGGTGAAGGCGCCGCCGGTGGTGGCGGGCGATTTCCGCACGGGGGGCAACCGGGTAGAGACGCCGGTGATCGGGATCATTCCGGGCAAGATCATCACGGAGCATCTGACCTTTGATGTGGCCCCGGTGGATGGCGACAAGCGGCCGGATGTCGTGCGGGATCTGGTGAAGATCGCGGTGATCGAGCGGCACGGGGTGAACGGCAACAAGGCGACGGGGTTTGTGAAGGGGTTCGGCCTGCAGCGCGGGGCGATTGCGGGGACGGTGTGCCATGACCATCATAACATCGCGGTGGTGGGGGCGGATTACGCGGATATGGCGCTGGCGGTGACGCGGCTGGGGCAGATCGAGGGTGGGTTTGTGGTGGTTCAGGATGGGGTGGTGCTGGCCGAAGTGGCGCTGCCGGTGGCGGGGCTGATGAGCCTTGAGCCGTTCGAGGTGGTGCGGGATGGGCTGGTGGCGCTGCGGGCGGCGGCAAGATCGCTGGGGGTGACGCTGGAAGAGCCGTTCCTGCAGCTGGCCTTCCTGTGCCTGCCGGTGATCCCGCATCTGAAGATCACGGATATGGGGATGGTCGATGTGGACCGGTTTGAAGTGATGCCCTGAGGGGTGTCCCATGATGGGACATGTTTTGGGGTGAATGAAATCAATCGCTTAGATTCAGAAACTCATGATTTGTTAACTGTCTGGGCAGGCTCTGCATGATCCAGCCAGCGGCGGTGTCTGGTTTGCGCGGATCACATGCGGAGGGAAACCGATTTCTTCGAAGAAATCGGCACGGAGCCTTCGAAGGCTCCGGTCCGGAGTTTTTCAAAACTCCGGGGTGCCAGATTACCCCCGGCGCTTCAGCCAGCCCACAAGGCGCAGGGCGCGCCGCAGCACGGTCAGGGCAGAACCGAGTGTGACGATCCAGAGCGCGATTGCGAGCACGCTGCGGGCATCCCACCAGCCGATGATGGCAAGGGCGGCAATGACGGCGGCGGCTGTCATGGTGGCCATGCGTTGGGGTTTGGCCATGGGGCCGGAAAAATCGGACGGGGCACCGCTGGCGCGGCCAAGTTCGCGGACATAGGCGGTGAAGACGGCGAAGGTCGCGGCGGCAAAGCCGAGGGCTGGGGCAGCCAGACCAAGGCCTGCGCCGCCCAGAATCAGGATATCGGCCACGCGGTCCGGAAATTCGTTCCAGAAGGGCCCGGAGGCTTCGCGCTTGCCGCCCTCCATGGCGACCATGCCATCAAGCAGGTTGCAGATCAGGCGCAGCTGGCAGCCAAGGGCTGCGATCAGGAACAGAAGGGCGGCGGGCCAGCCCGTGCTGGCCCCGGCCCACCAGAATGCGCCACCGGCAAGGGCGGCAAAGCCCATGGAGGCGATGGAGATGTGGTTGGGGGTGATGCGGCTGGCGGCAAGCCGCTGTGCTGCGCGTTGCGCCCAGCCAGCATTGCGGGTGGCAATGGGGCGGCGGTCGGTGTTCATACCGCGCTCCAGTAAAAGCGGGTGAGGTGAAAGAAGATCGGGGCCGAGAAGATGACGCTGTCGAGCCGGTCAATAAACCCGCCATGGCCCGCAATCATCTGGCCCCAATCCTTGACACCACGGTCACGCTTGATGGCGCTCATCACCAAGCCGCCGAAGAAACCCATCAGGACAATGACAAAGGCCATGGCCCCTGCCTGCAGGGGCGTGAAGGGGGTGAGGAAAGACAGGCCCGCGCCGATGATGATGGCGCTGAGGGCCCCGCCGATCAGGCCTTCCCATGTTTTGGATGGTGAGAGGCTGGGGGCAATCTTTGTGCGGCCAAAGAGCTTGCCCCAGATATACTGCGCCACGTCAGAGCCTTGGACGACCACGACAAGGAAGGCGATAAGCAGCACATTACGGCCCTCGAACCCGGGGATTTGCAAGGACAGCAGGGCGGGCACATGGCTGACGCAGAAGACGCAGACCATGAGGGCCCATTGCATTTCGGCCACGCGAGAGAGGAAGCGCCCGGTATCACCGCGCAGGGCGACGATGATGGGCATCAGCAGGAAGGCGTAGACGGGGATATAGATGGAGTAGAGGCCATACCATTCGGTCCAGATCAGCCAGTACTGAAACGGGATGACCAGAAAGAACGATGCAGCCAGTGCGAGATGGTCAGCGCGGCGGGTATCGGTCAGGGTCAGGAATTCGCGCAGGGCGGCAAAGGAGCAGACGGCAAACAGCACGCAGGCCCCGGCCTTGCCGAAGGTAAGGGCGGCGCCCATGAGGATGACCATGACCCACCATGCCTTGATGCGGTCATTCAGATTGGCGATGACGGGGTTATCGGCGCCTTTGCGGTCGGCAAGGATGGCACCGATCAGGCTGGCGGTGACAAGCACGCCGCCAAGGCCAAGGAGCAGCAGCCACAGATCTGCCACAGCGCCGGTCATGCGGCACCTTGCGCAGGCGCAGTGGCCATAAGGGCGGCGGTGGCACGGGCAAGGAAGGCATCCTTGGCCTCACCAGAGTGCAGATGGATGGGTTCGCCGAAAGTGACGGTGCAGATCAGGGGAATGGGGATGATTTCACCTTTGGGCATGACGCGGTTCAGATTGGCGATCCAGACGGGCACAAGGTCGATCTCGGGGCGTTGGCGGGCGAAATGGTAGAGGCCGGATTTGAAGGGTAGCAGGCCGGTGCCAGCCATGTTGCGCTGGCCTTCAGGGAAGATGATGAGCGAGGCCCCGGCATCGGCGGCGGTGATCATTTGCGCCACGGGGTCTTCGGTGCGGGCGTCGGGGCGGCGGTCAATGAGAACGGCGTTGAACACATCGCGGCCGATGAAGCTGCGCAAGGGGCTGGTCAGCCAGTAATCGGCGGCGGCGACGGGGCGGGTCTGGTCGCGCAGTTGCGGGGGAAGGACGGTCCAGATCAGGACAAAATCGCCGTTGGAGGTGTGGTTGGCGAAATAGACGCGCTGGCGTGGGATGGGCGCACATCCGGACCAAGTGGCCTGCACGGCGGTGACGGCGCGGGCAAACAGGCCGATGGCGGTTCCTGTGGCACTGGCGGCAAGGCGGCGGGCGAGGGTCAGGGCATGCTCATGTGTTCTGTGACAATGGCGTGACTGTAGACGGGGTTTGAACGGCGTTCAACGGGGGATTTCCGGACCTGCGGCGCAGAGTCGGTCTGAAGCCCGACCTACGAAAAACAAAACCGCCCCGGAGGGCGGTTTGTTTGGGCGGTTGGTGGAGCCAGGGAGGATCGAACTCCCGACCTCTTGAATGCCATTCAAGCGCTCTCCCATCTGAGCTATGACCCCGCCGGATCGCCTGAGTGCCGCCGAAGCGGAACACGGGCTGATTATGGGAAGGTGCAGCGGGGCGCAAGGGTAAATTGCGCCCGACCTGCGTGATTGTCAGACTTCGTCCTCGTCACCGGCAACATCGGCCAGTTCATCAAGCGAGACGTTGTCATCCGTGTCATCTTCCAGCAGATCATCATCGATTTCGGTATCGTCGGCGACACCGGCTTCGAGCAGATCATCATCTGCTTCGATATCGACCAGCACGTCATCATCCTTTTCAGGGGCGACGCGGGCGATGACGGAGGCCGCCATCTTGCGGCGGACTGATTCGATATCCACCACCTCGCCCGTGTAGGGGCTGACGATGGGTGTGCGGTTCAGGTCGTAAAAGCGCTTGCCTGTGGTGGGGCAAATGCGTTTCGTTCCCCATTCTGCCTTGGGCATGGAATCCCCTTGGGTTGTCATGCGTGAATTGCGCCCCCCCGTTGCCAGAAGACGGCGCGACTGTCAAAGGCTTTCACCCCGGACGTGAAGGGGGTAAATGGCGAGGGATGCAGCCCGAGTCAAGGGGCGTTTTGGGGGCGCACGTGCCGCATTTGCCAGGAAATCCACCGATCGAGATCACGCTGCGCCGGTCGGCCCGGTCACGGCGGTTTTCGCTGCGGGTCAGCCGGGCGGATGGGCGGGTGACGCTGACGCTGCCGCCACGGGCGCGCGAGGGCGAGGCGATGGCCTTTGTGGCGACGCAAGAGGCATGGTTGCGCCGGGCGCTGGCGGGTTTGCCGGTGGTGACGGGGGTGGGGATTGGCAGTTTGCTGCCGGTGGAAGGGCGGCTGTTGACGGTGCAAAGCGGGCCGGGGCGGGTGGTGCGGATTGACGGCGAGGCGCTGCTGGTGCCGGGGGATGCAGCGCAGGCGGGGCGGCGGGTCTGCGCGTTCCTGAAGGCCTTGGCGCGCACGCGGCTGGTGGCAGCATCGGACAGGTATGCAGCGCTGGCGGGGCGGCGGTTTGCGGCGGTGACCTTGCGCGATACGCGAACGCGTTGGGGCAGTTGCACGGCGCAAGGTGCCTTGATGTTCAACTGGCGGCTGGTGATGGCCCCGCCGGATGTGCTGGATTATGTGGCGGCACATGAGGTGGCGCATCTGATCGAGATGAACCATTCCCCGGCGTTCTGGGCAGTGGTGGCGCGCCTGCGGCCGGACTGGAAGCGGCAGCGCGACTGGCTGCGCAGTCATGGGGGTGACTTGCAGGCCTATCGGTTTGGGGATTGACGGAAGTGCGCGCGCGGTGTTGCCATGCCGCCCATGCTGATGCCCCGCCTGACAGACCCGAACGCCCATGCGCATGAACGCCTGTATCGCACCTTGCGCCAACAGGTGATGCATGGCGAACTGGCCCCCGGTCAGGCGCTGACGCTGCGCGGGCTGGCCAAGACCTTTGGCGTGTCGATGACCCCCGCGCGTGAGGCGGCGCGGCGGCTGGTGGCCGAAGGGGCGCTGACCTTGTCATCGAGCGGGCGGATATCGACGCCAGAGCTTTCACCCGAGCGGATTGAGGAACTGGCGTCGATCCGCGCACTGCTGGAGCCGGAACTGGCCAGCCGCGCCTTGCCACGCGCGCATTTCGCGCTGATTGACAGGCTGGCGGCGATCAACACGCTGAACGCCGAGGCCGTGGCGAAGCAGGATGCGGTGGCCTATATCCGCACGAACCTTGAATTTCACCGCACGCTTTATCTGCGCGCGCAGGCCCCGGCGATGCTGGCGATGTGTGAAACGGTCTGGCTGCAACTGGGCCCCACCATGCGTGCGCTGTATTCGCGCCTGCGCCGGAATGAACCGCCACAGCACCACCGGAATATTCTGGCGGCCTTGCGGGCAGGGGATGAGCCGGGCCTGCGGCTGGCGGTGCGCACGGATGTGACGCAGGGCTTGCGGCATCTGGTGGGGTAACGATTTTTCGACGAAAAATCGGGGGCGGTCAGCCGGCCCAGAGCACGCGGAAGCGTTCGCAAAGTAGGGGCGTTTGGGCTGTGAAGGCGGGGTCCTGCGCGCGGTACCAATCCAGCATGCCTTGGCGGAAGGCATCGGGGCTGTCCCATTCGGCATAGGCGGAAATGAAATCTGTCTGCATCTGGTCCAGCGACAAGGGCAGGATGGACAGGGTTTCGATGATGGCCACGGGGCGGCCGTTGCTTGCATAAAGCAGCGACAGGCTGCCGGGAACGGGCGGCGTGCCGGGCGCAAATTCGGTGGGCAGGGCAGAGGTGGCGGTCTTGCGGCCGGACAGAATGAGGGCGGCACCTTCATCCGTGCCGCTGCCCACGCCGAAGGCAGAATGGAACCTGCCTTCGGCATCTGGCGGGGCGGCGGAGCTTGCCAGAAAGGCCGCCCAGAAGGCGGCCTGTTCTGGCGTCAGCCCCTCAGGCATGGATGGCGCCGTCGCCGCAAGCAAGGGCGGCTTCGCGCACGGCCTCGGAATAGGTGGGGTGGGCGTGGCAGGTAAGGGCAAGGTCTTGGGCCGAAGCACCGAATTCCATGGCCACGCAGACCTCGTGGATCAGATCGCCCGCCATGGGGCCGATGATATGCGCGCCAAGAATACGGTCGGTGGCGGCATCGGCGAGAATTTTGACAAAGCCTTCGCCCTGAAACACGGCCTTGGCGCGGCCATTGCCCATGAAGCTGAACTTGCCCACCTTGTAGGCGATGCCTGCTTCTTTCAGCTGTTCTTCCGTGCGGCCCACATTCGCCACCTCAGGCGTGGTGTAGATGACGCCGGGGATGACGCCATAGTTCACGTGGCCATGCTTGCCAGCAAGGATTTCGGCCAAGGCCATGCCTTCGTCTTCGGCCTTGTGCGCGAGCATGGGGCCGGTGATGGCATCGCCGATGGCGTAAAGGCCGGGGATATTGGTGCGGAAATGGTCATCGGTCTGGACCTGCCCACGGGGCAGCATGGTAACGCCGAGGGCATCGAGGCCCAAGCCCGCCGTATAGGGTTTGCGGCCGGTGGCGACGAGGACGACATCAGCGTCAAGGCTCGCGTCGGTGTCATTCTTGCGCAGCTTGTAGGCGACGGTGGTTTTCTTGCCGGGCGTCACAGACTGCACGGCAGCGCCGAGAATGAACTTGATGCCCTGCTTCGACAGGATGCGCTGAAAGGTCTTGGCAACCTCGGCATCCATGCCGGGGGTAATGGCATCAAGGTATTCGATGACGGTGACCTCGGCACCCAGACGGGCATAGACCGAGCCCATTTCAAGGCCGATGACGCCCGCGCCGATGACGACCATGGTTTTGGGGATTTTTGGCAGGGTCAGGGCGCCGGTGGAGGTGACGATGGTTTTCTCATCCACAGTCACGCCGGGCAGGCTGCTGGGTTCGGACCCGGTGGCGATGACGATGTTGGTGGCGGTGTGGGTATCATCGCCGACCTTGACCTGACCGGGCGCGGGGATGGTGGCCCAGCCTTTGATCCAGGTGATCTTGTTCTTCTTGAACAGGAATTCGATGCCCTTGGTGTTCTGGCCGATGACATCGTCCTTGTAGCCCAGCATCTTGGGCCAATCGACCTTTGGGTTGCTGTTCAGAAGGCCCATTTTCTCAAAATTCTCATGGGCTTCGTGCAGCATGTGGGTGGCGTGCAGCAGGGCCTTGGAGGGGATGCAGCCGACGTTCAGGCAGGTGCCGCCAAGGGTATCGCGCCCCTCAACCACGGCGACACGCTGGCCAAGCTGGGCTGCACGGATGGCGCAGACATAGCCGCCGGGGCCAGCGCCGATAATGATGGTGTCGAAATCTGCCATGGTTTGGTTCCTTTTGTCGGGCCACCGGGGGTTTCACACCCCCGGACCCCCGTGGGATATTTTTGCAAAGATGAATGGGTCAGATGAGGCTGGCTATGATCATGGTGAGGGTGGCGAGGAAGCCTACGAACCAGATGAGCGAGCGCCAGGGGACGAGGCCAAAGGCATAGGCGGGCACGTAGAGGACGCGGGCGGCGAGGTAGGTATAGGCGGCGTATTGGGTGACTTGGGTGGACTGGTTGCCCAAAGTGACAACGACAACGGCGAGGGTGAAGAGGATGAGGCCTTCGAAATGGTTGTTCAGCGCGCGGAACAGGCGGCCGGTGCGGGGGGAGACCTGCTCGATCAGGGGTTTGCCAAGGCGGGCAGGATCACGCGGGGACATGGTTTTGCCGACGCCAAGTTCAAGGTTGGCGGGAATGGACATGAGGGCGAACTGGAGGCACTGGAGGAGGCCAGCAAGGGCGAGGGCGGTGAGTTCGGGGGTCATTTGTCGTCCAAGCTCGGTACATATCCAACATCAATGATGCCATCTTTGAACGGCATTGCCGTAAAGCTAATGACTGCACCGTCAGTGAATTCTATCGACACGTGGTGTGGAAAGCTCTCACTGACGGACTTTACCGTCTTGCCGGGCAGTTTGCTCGCAGCAAAGGGTGGGATGTTCCAGTTGCCGCTCATCACAAATCCATCAACAACCGCCGCGGATCCTCCAGCGCCTCTTTGACCCGCACGAGGAAGGTCACTGCCCCTTTGCCGTCCACGATGCGGTGATCGTAGCTGAGCGCCAGATACATCATCGGGCGGATCACGATCTGGCCGCCCACCACAACCGGGCGGTCCTGGATTTTGTGCATGCCGAGGATGCCGGATTGCGGGGGGTTCAGGATGGGGCTGGACATCAGGCTGCCGTAGACGCCGCCGTTGGAGATGGTGAAGCTGCCGCCCTGCATTTCGGCCATGCTCAGCTTGCCATCGCGGGCGCGCAGGCCCAACTCGCTGATCTTCTTCTCAATCGCGGCAAAGCCCATCTGATCGGCATCGCGCACGACGGGAACCACGAGGCCGTTGGGGGTGCCCACGGCCACGCCCATGTGGACGTAGTTTTTGTAGACCACGTCCTGCCCGTCAATCTCGGCATTCACCTCGGGCACTTCTTTCAGCGCATGGGTGCAGGCCTTGACGAAAAAGGACATGAAGCCCAGCTTCACGCCGTGCTTTTTCTCAAACATGTCCTTGTATTCATTACGCAAAGCCATGATGCCTGACATGTCCACCTCGTTATAGGTGGTCAGCATGGCCGCTGTATTCTGCGCATCCTTCAGGCGGCGCGCGATGGTGGCGCGCAGGCGGGTCATCTTCACGCGTTCTTCGCGTGCCGCGTCATCAGCGGGCACGGGCGCGCGGGGGATGGGGGCTGCGGCGGCGACGGGGGCCGGGGCCACGGGGGCCGGGGCGGCTGCGGCGCGGGAGACGTCTTCCTTCATCACGCGGCCATCGCGCCCCGTGGCCGTGACCTGATCGCGGGTAATGCCAGCCTCGGCCATGGCCTTTTTCGCCGATGGCGCATCTTCCACCGATTTGGCGGCGGGCGCTGGTGCCGTTGTGGCCGCCACGGCCGCAGGCGCCGGTTTGGCCCCGGCGGCGCCTTCGGTCACAATGGCAAGGCGGGCGTTTGCGGCCACGGTGCTGCCTTCGGGGGCAAGGATTTCGGCCAGCACACCTGCGACGGGGCTGGGCACCTCGACTGAAACCTTGTCGGTCTCCAATTCGCACAGCATTTCGTCAAGGGCCACGGCATCGCCGGGCTTTTTGAACCATGTGCTGACAGTTGCCTCGGATACGCTTTCGCCCAGTGCGGGTACCATTACGTCGGTCATGTTCTTCTCCTTCAGGCGATTGTCAGCGCTTCGTTCACGAGCGCCTCTTGTTCATATTTATGGCGGCTGGCGAGCCCGGTTGCAGGCGATGCACTGGCGGCGCGGCCTGCGTAGACGGGGCGGGAATGCGTGGCACCAATGCGCGTCAGCACCCATTCGATATTGGGTTCAACGAACGTCCAGCCGCCCTGATTCTTGGGCTCTTCCTGACACCAGACGATTTGCGCGGTCTTGAAGCGTTCAAGCTCCTTCACAAGGCTTAGCGCCGGGAAGGGGTAGAACTGTTCAAGGCGCAGCAGATACACATCGTCCGCGCCGCGCTTGTCACGTTCGGCGAGAAGGTCAAAGTAGACCTTGCCCGAACAGATGACGACGCGCTTGATCTGGGCATCGGGGCGAAGGGTCAGGTCGGAATGGCCCTTTTGCGCATCATCCCACAGCACGCGGTGGAAGCTGGAGCCGGTGGTGAAATCGGCGGCATCGGAAATGCACATCGGGTGGCGCAGCAGGGATTTCGGGGTCATCAGCACCAGCGGTTTGCGGAAGGTGCGGTGAATTTGCCGGCGCAGGATGTGGAAGTAGTTGGCGGGGGTGGAGCAGTTGGCAACGATCCAGTTGTCATTGGCGGACATCTGCAGGAAGCGTTCCAGACGGGCGGAGGAGTGTTCCGGCCCTTGGCCTTCATACCCGTGCGGCAAGAGCATCACGAGGCCGGACATGCGCAGCCATTTGCTTTCGCCCGAGTTGATGAACTGATCAATCATGATCTGCGCGCCATTGGCGAAATCGCCGAACTGGGCTTCCCACATGGTCAGGGCATTGGGTTCTGACAGCGAGTAGCCGTATTCAAAGCCAAGCACGGCGTATTCGGACAGCATGGAGTCGATCACCTCATACCGGGCCTGACCTGCGCGGATGTGGTTCAGGGGATAGTGGCGTTCTTCGGTGGTCTGGTCGATGAAGGCGGAATGGCGCTGCGAGAACGTGCCACGCGTGCAATCCTGCCCGGACAGGCGCACGGGGAAAC
>JBJOQW010000157.1:0-4248 GCA_046049665.1 Pseudomonadota bacterium
AGCGCCTTGGGCGCATCGGCAAACAACAGATGCGCCTCATCAAAGAAGAACACGAGCTTTGGCTTTTCCGGGTCGCCCACCTCGGGCAGGTTTTCAAACAGTTCGGACAGCAGCCATAACAGGAAGGTTGCATACATGCGCGGGCTGTTCATCAGCTTGTCAGCGGCAAGGATGTTGATGCGCCCTGCCCCCGCTTCATCCGTCAGCATCAGGTCTGCCAGATCAAGCGCCGGTTCGCCAAACAGTTTTGACCCGCCTTCGTTTTCCAGCACCAGCAAACGCCGCTGGATCGCCCCGATTGAAGACGTGGCCACCAGCCCGTAACGCGTGCTGATGGTGTCTGCGTTCTCGCCAATGAACACCAGCAGCGCCTGCAGATCCTTCAGGTCCAGCAGTGCCAGCCCCTCTTCATCGGCCAACCGGAAGGCCACGTTCATCACGCCCTCCTGCGGTTCGGTCAGTTCCAGCAGACGGCTCAGCAGCAGCGGGCCCATTTCGGCCACGGTCGCACGAATGGGGTGGCCCTTTTCGCCGAACAGGTCCCAGAAGACCACGGGGAACGCCCGGTAATCCAGCGTGTAGCCAATCGTCGCACTGCGTTTCTGAAAGGGTTCGTGCAGCTTGCCCGTGGCAGAGCCCGCCACTGCCATACCCGCCAGATCACCCTTCACATCGGCCATGAATACCGGCACGCCCGCGGCTGAAAACCCTTCGGCCAGCACCTGCAGCGTCACCGTCTTGCCCGTGCCGGTGGCCCCGGCCACAAGCCCGTGCCGGTTGCCATATTTCAGCAAAAGGTTCTGCGCCGTGGTGTAACCCTCGCCCCCGCCACCTACGAAAATGCTGTCTTCACCGGCCATGCCACCCTCTTCATTTCATGCACAAACGCTGCAACCCTGTGCGGCCCAACATACATTTTTAACCAATCCATGCCAGAGTACATTCGTGTCGGGCCTTGCCCGGCATGTGACTTCCTCCCTGTCAGACTGGCCGCGCCTTCGGGTGCGGCCTTTTTTGTAATGAAACCAGCCCAATTTCCCTGTTGACGCAATCATCGATCGCCCTTAGCGTCCGGTCCATGACGTCGGCCAGTCCGACAGGGAGCATAAATATAAATGAAAAGGGGCGCAGCTTGTGCCCCTTTTCTGTTTCGGGCGGCATCGCATTGGCAGCGCCCCACACAAACCCGCCAGTCGCATTTTTCTGACCTGACTTGCCTGGAATGCCGTGCTAAGCCGACGCAAACTTGACGCAGACAGGAAGTTACGATGTCCGAAAAAATGAAAATGCTGGCGGTTGTGCTTGTCGGGCTGGGCCTGGCCACTGGCGCGCAGGCACAAGAGGCTCCCGCAGAAGAACCCGCTACCGAAGCCCCGGCAGAAGGCACCGTGCAAGGCGACACCGGCGTGGGCCAAGATCTGTCCCTGGGGGCCGTCGAGGGGCAAGCTGACGGCGTAGGATCGCAGTTTCTGGCCGCGACTTTCGGCACGGCATGGGAACAGCGGTGCGTCCGCACTGAAGATGGGTCTGACCCTTGCCAGCTTTACCAGCTGCTGAAGGATTCCGAAGGCAATTCTGTTGCTGAAATCAGCATGTTTGATCTGCCTGCCGGGGGCGAGGCCGCTGCCGGGGCAACGATCGTGGCCCCACTTGAAACCTTGCTGACAGAAAGCCTGCGGCTGAAAGTGGATGATGCGGCAGCCAAGATCTATCCGTTCACATGGTGCAGCCAGATTGGCTGCATTGCGCGCGTCGGCTTTACCGCAGAAGAGGTCGCATCGTTCAAGCGCGGTGCCAAGGCGACACTGACCATCGTGCCGGTCGTTGCACCTGATCAGAAGGTCGACCTGAACATTGATCTTTCAGGCTTTACTGCCGGTTACGATGCCATGGTTGCCGCCAATGCGGGTGATCCTGCCCCGGCAACGCAACCCTGACCAGCTTTGGGGCCGCGTCCGGTTAACCACCGTGCGCGGCCTTAGACGCGGGTCAGCGCAAGGACGGCGTTCAGCCCGCCAAAGGCAAAGGCGTTTGACAGACAGGCGCGCAAATCTGCATGGCCCGCCATGGTGTGCACAAGGTTGATCTGGCAGGCGGGGTCGGCCTGAACATGGCCCATCGTTGGCGCCAGGGTGCCGTCCTGCAATGCCAGCAAACAGGCCAAAAGCTCTACCGCCCCTGCCCCCCCCATCAGATGCCCATGCATTGATTTGGTCGATGACACCGGGACATCCGCTCCAAGCGTCTGCAAGATAACTGCGGCTTCGATACGGTCATTTGCCGTTGTGCCCGTGCCATGTGCATTCACATACCCAATGTCACCCGGCCCCAACCCGGCATCCGCAAGTGCCAGACGCACCGCGCGCTCGGCTCCTTGCTGCGACGGCAAGACAATATCGGCGGCATCCGATGTCATGCCAATCCCGGCCACTTCCGCCAGCACCCGTGCCCCGCGCGCCATCGCCGCTTCATGCGTTTCCAGCACAAAGACGGCTGCCCCTTCCCCCATCACCATACCATTGCGGCTGCTACAAAACGGGCGACAGCCATCTGGTGACATCACCCGCAACCCTTCCCAGGCCTTGATACCGCCAAAGGTCAGCATCGCATCGGTGCCGCCAGCCAGCACGCAATCAGCCACCCCCGCCCGGATCAGCTGCAACGCAAGACCAATCGCATGATTGGCGCTGGCACAGGCCGATGACACCACGAACACCGGTCCCTGCGCGCCATGGCGCATGGCAATATGGCTTGCCGGGGCCGATGGCATCAGGCGCGGCACCGTAAGGGGGTGAACCCGGTTCTTTCCTTCGGCATAAACCGCGCGAAAGCTGTCATCCGTGGTCCCCAGCCCGCCCCCTGCCGTGCCAAGGATCACCCCGATGCGCTGCGCATCATGATGCAATCCAGCCTGCGCCACCGCCTGATCCGCCGCCACCAGAGCAAACTGCGTGAACCGGTCAAGCAACGGCAGGTCACGCCCAAAACGTGTTTCATCCCACCCCGCCACTTGCGCGCCAATCTGTACCTGCAGACGATCCTGATCACGCAAGCGCAAGGGACCGATCGCCACTTTGCCGATGCGCATCGCCTCAAAGGTGCTCTCAACATCCTGCGCCAGGGGGTTTACCGTACCAGCCCCCGTTATCACGACACGGCGCGCTGTCATTCAGGCGGCCTTTTGGGCCAGCAACCCTTCGACAGCCGCAATCACGCTGCCAACTGTCGACACATCAAAGGCTGACTTATCCGGCTGATTGGCATTGAACGGCACCTGAACATCAAACGCCTCTTCGATTGCAAAAATGGACTCGACCAAGGCCAGACTATCAATGCCAAGGTCTGCAAGGCGGCTGTCCGGCGTCAGATCAGCCGGATCAAGCAAGCCCTGCTCGGCGATGATTGCAATTACCCTTTGTGCCACGTCGGTCATGCCACGCCCCCTGCGCCTGTGCGTCGTGGTGATCTAGTCATTGTCCTGTAACTTTGGAATGACCTTTTCAATCTCTGCCACCCGTGTGGCAAGGCGTGGCAACCGGCGCAGCGCCTTTTGTATCTCCACATGGGTTTCCATTTTCACTCCCGGATAGCCCAGCAGCACGCGCCCTGCCGGTGCATTGGTGAAAATCTTCGTTCCGCCCCCGGCAATCACGTCATCGCCGACAAAGATGTTGTCGTTCACGCCGCATTGGCCTGCCAGCACAACCCGGTTGCCAATGCGCGAGGACCCCGCAATGCCAACCTGCCCGCACAGCAGGCAATCATCGCCGATCTGCACGTTGTGGCCGATATGGACCATGTTATCCAGCTTGGTGCCATTGCCGATCATCGTGTTGCGGATCGTGCCCCGGTCAATGCAGGCATTCGCGCCGATTTCCACGTCATTTCCAATGGTTACAGAGCCAAGTGAATGTATCCGCGTCCAGCTTTGCGCCGTGATTTCATCCCGCTGGCCCAGTGTTTCGCGAATTTCCTCAACCCCCGATTTTTCCGGTGTGACAAAGGAAAACCCGTCTGAACCGATCATAGCCCCCGGCTGGCAGATGAAGCGGTCGCCAATCTGCACCCGCGCGCCGATATGCGCGCCTTGCAGGATCAGCGCATCGTCGCCGATGCTGGCCCCGGCAGCAATGCTGACATGGCTGGCAATCCGTGCCTGCGCACCGATCACGACGCCTGCCTCTATCACCGCAAAGGGGCCAATCGCCGCCCCCTCGCCGATCTGCGCCGATCCGTCCACCACCGCTG
>JBJOQW010000158.1:0-43217 GCA_046049665.1 Pseudomonadota bacterium
CGACACCGGCCACGGTGGCCAGCCGGGCGTTCCAGCGGGAACTCGCGTTCCGGGCGATTGGGGTGGATGTTGAGGCGCAGCCTTGTGGCGGGGTGGTGGATGCGATCGAGGCCGGGGATGAAGCCTTGGCGGAATCGCTGGTGCGCGCGCATGTGGAGGCGTTGAAGCGGCGCATGCCGCATCCGCAGGCGGCCGTGTTAGGATGCACGCATTACCCCTTGATGGAAAAGGTTTTTGCCGAGGCGTTGGGTGAAGGGGTCAAGGTCTATTCCCAGCCCAAACTGGTGGCCGAAAGTCTGGCGGATTATCTGACGCGGCGGCCGGAAATGAAGGGTGCCGGGACCGAGGCGAAGTTCCTGACAACGGGCGATCCACGCAGTGTCAGCGACCGCGCGACACAATTCATGCGGCGCAAGGTGGTGTTTGAGGCCGCCTAGCGCAGGCAGCACTCAGACCATCATCTCTTTCGTCGCTGTCAGGCGCAATTCCGGATAATCCCGCTCGATCCGGTCAATATCCCACTTCAGGCGCGTCAAGTAGACAAGGTCACCGTCGTTATCCACGGCGATGTGGCCCTTGTTGACGGATGTGAATTTCTCCAGCTCTGGCTTTGGCCCGGCCACCCAGCGGGCCGAGGTGAACTGGCTGGGTTCAAAGCGCACGGGCAGGGAGTATTCCTGCTCGATCCGGCTGGCCAGCACCTCAAACTGCAATTGTCCAACAACGCCAACGATATAGCCCGAACCAATCATCGGTTTGAACACCTTGGCCGCACCTTCTTCGGCGAATTGCATCAGGGCCTTTTCCAGATGCTTGGCCTTCATCGGGTCCAGCGCCCGCACGCCTGACAGCAGTTCCGGCGCAAAGGACGGGATGCCGGTGAAATGCAGCATTTCGCCTTCGGTCAGCGCGTCACCAATGCGCAACTGGCCGTGGTTCGGGATGCCGATGATATCACCCGCCCAGGCCTCTTCCGCCAACTCACGATCTGCCGCCAGAAACATCACCGGGTTGGCGATGGCCATGGGTTTCTTGGACCGCACATGCATCAGCTTCATGCCGCGTTCGAAATGGCCAGAGGCAAGGCGCACAAAGGCCACGCGGTCGCGGTGTTTGGCGTCCATGTTGGCCTGCACCTTGAAGACAAAGCCCGCCACCGTATTTTCATTTGCGCTGATCTGGCGTTCTGCTGCCTTTTGTGGCTGGGGTTCGGGGCCGTATTCCGCAATGCCCTCCATCAGGTCTTTCACGCCGAAGGAATTGATGGCCGAGCCGAACCAGATCGGCGTCATGGAGCCGTTCAGCACGGATGCGCGGTCAAAGGCGGGCAGCAATTCGCGCGCCATTTCAAGCTCTTCCAGCAATTTCTTCAACAAATCTGGCGGCACATGTTCGGCCAGTTTCGGGTCATTCAACCCGTTGATCTTGATTGATTCCGCTACCTTGTTACGATCGGCCCGGTCCATGATTTCCAGCCGGTCATGCAGCAGGTCATAGGCGCCGATGAATTCGCGCCCCACACCGATGGGCCAGCTGGCAGGGGTGACGTCAATGGCCAGATTCTCCTGAATCTCGTCAATGATATCAAATGTATCGCGGGATTCGCGGTCCATCTTGTTGCAAAACGTCAGGATCGGCAGGTCGCGCAGGCGGCAGACCTCGAACAGTTTGCGCGTCTGGCTTTCCACGCCTTTGGCACCGTCAATCACCATCACGGCGGCATCAACAGCCGTCAGCGTGCGGTAGGTATCTTCGGAAAAGTCGCTGTGACCGGGGGTATCAACGAGGTTAAACCGGAAACGCCCGAAATCGAACGACATGGCCGAGGCGGAGACGGAAATACCGCGATCAGCCTCGATCTTCATGAAGTCTGACCGCGTGCGCCGCGCCTCGCCTTTTGCACGCACTTGCCCTGCCATCTGAATGGCGCCGCCGAACAAGAGAAACTTTTCGGTCAGCGTGGTTTTGCCGGCATCGGGGTGCGAGATGATGGCGAATGTGCGCCTGCGGGCGACTTCGGGGGGAAGGGTGGGCTGATTTGTCATGTGGCGCGTATACCGTGGCAAGGAAAGGCTGGCAATCATTGCAGAGCAGCCGTAGAATGCGAACATTAAGTGAACAAAATGGAGGGTGCGATGACATTGAAAGAAATTGCGCAGACATTGGTGGATGGCTGCAAGGCGGGCCGCGCGCGTGAGAACCTGGATGTGCTTTACGCGCCGGATGCCGTTTCAGTTGAGGCGATGGATATGGGCGGTGGGGCTGAAACCGTTGGCCTTGCTGGTATCCATGGCAAGCATGACTGGTGGGACAACGCGTTTGAAACGCATGGGCTAACGGTTGAGGGGCCTTTCATCCACGGGGATGACCGGTTTGCGGTAATTTTCGGCATGGATACAACCGACAAGGCAACGGGCGAACGCCGCCAAGGGCGTGAGGTTGGTGTGTACCATGTGAAGGGTGGAAAGATCGTAAAGGAAGAGTTCTTTTACAGTCTCTGACCGCTAAAGGGATTGGCCGCGCAGCGCTGTCAGCGCCTCGCGCCCCGCCTCGGTGCCGAAATGCTGATTGTGCGACAGGCCGGGAAACTGTGCCTTGACCTGCTCGCTCAACTCGGGCGGCAGGCGGTGCAGCGTGGCCTCGGTCACCATCAGGCTTTCGGCGGGAATGCCCTCGGCATAGATGATTTCGTGGGCATCAAAGATCAGGCTGAAGTAATCAACCATGCCGCCTTCGCGGATGAAGATGGTGTCATCATCGACCAGATGCTTGGCCTGCACCAGCAGTTCTGATGTGGCAAGGCCGGGCAGACGCTTGCGTTGATACAGGAACATGCGGTGGTGCTGACTGACCACCAGATCGCCCGCATTCCCCATGCTGCCTGCGGGAATGACCACGGGCGCAAAGGCCCCGACGGCCCGCAAGGTGGCGCGGCCAACCCAGCGGATGGGCTGAGGGCCGTGATCGCGGGTCAGAACCAGATCGCCGGGTTGCAGGGATTCAATCTCAACGGCGCGGCCAGAAGGAAGGGTGATAAGTGTGCCTTGGGCAAAGGAAATATTCAGAAGGTCGGTCAGGCGCGCGGCCTGGGGGGCGGTGTCGATTTCCAGAAGGGTATAGGATACGCGGCGCGCCATGGGTGACAGGGGAAGCGCAAAGCGCTGCCCGCCGCAGTACAGCGCCATGACGTCAACCTTGCTGCCTTCGGGGTCCATCAGGGTATAGCGGGCTTCAAGCCTGACGGGATCGCCGGGTCTTCCGGCCTCGGTTCCGGGGGCGAGGGTGGTAGCGTTGGCGGTAGAGGCAAGGGCAAGACGGATGGGGTGGGCATCCTGCACAAGGGTATAGGCATCGCCAAGGCAAACCATATCGGGGGTACCAAGCCCGTCACCCTGATTGACGCCATTGCTGACGTAAAGATCATCGGCCGAAAACACCTGAAAGGCCTGACCGGGCAGGAAAGCGGGGGTGGGCATCAGCGGTCCGTCATGTGGTTGCAGCGGGTGATATGGGGGCAAATGGCCATGGTTCCAACCGTCAATGGCACAGTCCTGCGGCAAAAGCATGGCATTTGCGCATGGTGGTGAGGCCTTGCTGCGAAACGGCGGCGCTGATAGGCAAATCCTGATGAAATCAGTCGGATGAACGCTGTGGAGACTGGCCCGCGTGTGGCAGCAGAGCACCTGACGCGCCGCCTTGGGGGGCGGGCGGTGGTGGATGACGTGTCGCTGTCGCTGCAGGGCGGGCAGGTGACATGCCTTCTGGGGCCATCGGGGTGCGGCAAGACCACAACGCTGCGGATGATCGCAGGGGTGGACAGGCCGGACCGGGGGCGTATCCTGATTGATGGGAAGGACGTTACGGCCACACCGCCAGAAGGGCGGGGGGTGGGGCTGATGTTTCAGGACTTCGCGCTGTTTCCGCATCTGACGGTGGCGCAGAATGTGGCCTTTGGCTTGCAGGGTGACAAACGCAGTCAGATGAACCGCGTGGGAGAACTGCTTGAAAAGGTGGGGCTTTCCAGTTTTGCGCAAAAGCATCCGCACGAATTGAGCGGGGGCGAGGCGCAACGCGTGGCGCTGATCCGGGCCTTGGCGCCGCGCCCGCGGGTGATGCTGATGGATGAGCCGTTTTCGGGTCTGGACAACCGGCTGCGGGATGGGATCAGGGATGCCACGCTAGAGCTGCTGAAGGCCGAAGGAACGGCGGTGCTGCTGGTGACGCATGAGCCGGATGAGGCGATGCGGATGGCGGATCAGATTGCGCTGATGCGGGGCGGGCGGATTGTGCAGCAAGGCGCGCCCTATAACATCTACAATGCGCCGGTTGACCGTGCTGCAGCGGCGTTTTTCAGCGATATCAACGTGATAAAGGGTGAAGTGAAAGGCGCGCTGACGGCAACGCCGTTCGGCGATTTCCTGACACCTGGCCATGCGGATGGCACCAAGGTGGATATCATCATCCGCCCGCAGCACCTGAAGATTGACTTTGACCGGGGTGGGCGGGGGCCCAATCCGACGGCGGTGGACGGCACGCCGGCACGGGGCCGGGTGACGCGGGCGCGCTTCATGGGGCGCGAAAGCCTGGTGGATTTCGCGATGGACTTTGAAGGGGCGACACTGACGGCGGCGGTGCCAGGGGTGTTCTTGCCAAAGCCGGGGACGGTGCTTTGGCTGATGATCAGGCGCGACCGGTGTTTCGTGTTTCCTAGTGCCGCGTAACCCCTTGCGAGCGTTGCATTAACTGGGCGGTGCGGGGCGTGATTGGCGCATCTTTTTTGCGTCTTCATCACGTCTTCCTTGCGTCTCTACGCGCGTAGAGGCTGCAAAGCATTAACCATAATTCGCGAATCAGCTTGGGCTTTCGGAACGGTCAGCAATCAGCGTGCGGTAGTCTTCCAAAGTGCGGCCGGGTTCATCGGGAAACACCTCACCCGTGGGGGTCAGCGCCACGATCCGGTCAATGCGGAAACTGCGGAAATCGCCGCGCGCCTCGCACCATGCGGCAAGGGTCCAGACGCGCCCCCAGAATTCCATCTGCAAAGGGCGGATATCGCGGTGCGATTGGTGGCCTGCGGGATCGACATAGGTGATCGTCAGGCGTTCACGGGCGCGGATGGCGGCACGGATCAATGGCATATGCGGTGCGGCGCGCGTAGCCTCACCCCCGGTAAAGACGAACAGCTCATCCGCGTCGGGTTCGGTGGTGACGGGGCTGACGGTGGCGATCTTGCTGGCCAATCCGCGGGCGGCGCGGGCAAGGCCGGGATCGGCCCCTTCGGCCACAAGGCGCACGCCAAGGCGCAGCGCCTCAAGCTCATCTGCGGTCAGGATCATGGGGGGCAGGGTGATGGGCGCGCGCAGGATGTAGCCCACGCCACGCTCGCCCTCAACCGGCAGGCCGGACGCCATAAGGGTGGACATGTCGCGCCAGATGGTGCGGACAGACACCTCGAGCCGGTCGGCCATTTCGGATGCACGGTGCAGCCGCCCGTCACGCAGGATCTGGATCAGGTCAAACAGGCGGTCAGTGCGGCGCATGGGGTAAGCGTGGCCGCACTGGCGCGTGGCGTCAATCACCCATCTGCCACAGGATGGGGGTGTGGCGCATGTCAATGCTGGCCATGTCGATGGCAGCGCCAAAGGCGGCAAAGGCGGGGTCAGCCATGACAGTTGCGGCGGCGGCTTGGGCCTGGGGCAGGCTTTGCCAGTGGATGGTATCGGTCCAGAGGCCTGTTTCATCGCGTAGCAACGAACGGCGGACAAAGCCGGGTTGGGCTGCAACCATGGCGCGGGTAGCCTTGGCGGCGGTCAGAAAGTCAGCATCGGATATGCCGGGCACAAGGCGGAAGGTGACAATTTCCATGACGGGGTCATGGGTGCTTTGGCCGCGTGCAATATCGGCTGCGGCGAAGGTGATGGTGCTGGCCAGAAGGGAAAGAATCGCTGTTCGCATGGGATGCTCCTGTTGTTGCGAGACCTCTGGTTAGCGGAGGGCAACTGACATATAGCTGTCAGCTATGTTCGCCCTTGGCACTGTCGCGGGTGGTGGCAGGGGGCCGGGGGCAGTAGAACCACGGTAGAGACACGGGCAGGCGGGCGCAGATGCGCCCCACAGACAGGAGTTATGACGATGCAAATGGGGCCATGGCAGATCCTTGTGATCGGTATTGTTGTGCTTGTGCTGTTCGGGCGCGGCAAGATTTCGAACCTGATGGGCGAAGTGGGCAAGGGCATCACATCGTTCAAGAAGGGCGTAAAGGAAGGTACTGAAGAGATTGCAGCAGAAACCACAACGGACGCGCCACGCGACGTGACGCCGGCTGACAAAGACAAGGTCTGAGTGGCTGTAAGGTAAAGGGCCACGCGCATGGATATCGGCTGGACCGAATTGATTTTGATTGGCGTTGTGGCGCTGATCGTGATCGGGCCAAAGGATTTGCCCGAGATGTTCCGCACGCTTGGGCGGTTCACGGCCAAGTTGCGGTCGATGAGCCGTGATTTTTCGCGGGCGATGGAGCAGGCGGCAAAAGAGACGGGTGTGAAGGACGTGGCGAAGGATATTCGCAACGTGGCATCGCCATCGTCCTTGGGGTTGAATGCGGTCAAGGATGCGGCGACGAAGTTTGAACAGTGGGATCCGCTGAAATCTTCCAAGCCGGTGGCGGCGGCCAAGCCTGCAATGGCGGTGACGGTGCCTGCGGGTAATCAGGCGGTGGCAACGCCGGCTGTTGCAGCGCCCGTGGTGGCGGAACCTGTGGTGGCGGAACCTGTGGTTGCAGCACCAAAAGCGCCAGCGAAACCGCGTGCACCGAAAGCGGCGGCTGTGGCCAAGGATGCAGCAGCGGCCCCGGTGAAGAAACCCCGTGCACCGCGCAAGAAGGCAGAGGGCTGATGGCCGACAGTATTGATGACAGTTCAGCCCCGTTGATCGAGCATCTGGCGGAACTGCGCACGCGCATCCTGTATGCGATGGGCGCGTTTGTTGTGTGCTTTATCATTGCCTACACGATTTCGACGCCGATCTTCGATCTGCTGGTGCAGCCGATGTGTGATGCGCTGACGGCGCGGGGGCAGGCGTGCCAGCTGATTCTGGTCAAGCCGCAGGAAGGTTTCTTCGTGGCGATCCGCATTGCGATGTGGGGCGGGTTCATCATGGCCTTCCCGGTGATTGCCTATCAGCTTTACCGCTTTGTGGCGCCGGGGCTGTACCGCAACGAGAAGGCGGCCTTCCTGCCGTTCCTGCTGGCGTCGCCGATCATGTTTTTCCTCGGGGCGGCATTCTGCTATTTCATCATCCTGCCCTTCGCGTTTGAATTCTTTCTGGGGTTCCAGTCGGAGTTCAACATTGAAGGTGAGGCGGCTGCGGCTGCGGCCCCGGCGGGGGTGGTGTTTCAGGGGTCAATGGAGGCCTATCTGGGGATCACGATGTCCTTTGTGATGGCGTTCGGCCTGTGCTTTCAGCTGCCGGTGCTGCTGACGCTGCTGGGGCGGGCGGGGATACTGTCGGCGGCGGGCCTGCGGGCGACGCGGAAATATGCGATCGTGGCGATCCTTGTGGTGGCGGCGATCGTGACGCCGCCGGATATCATGAGCCAGATCATTCTGTTTGCAGCGATTTATCCCTTGTATGAAATCTCGATCTGGCTGATCGCGCGGTTTGAACGTGACCGCGAGGCGGTGGAACGGGCCAACGGGACCTGGGTTGATCCGGAATGACGGAGGCGCTGGAGCGGATTGCAGCGGCATTGGAGCGGTTGGCACCGGCACCGGTGCCGGCACCGGATTTCGACGCGGCGGATGCGTTCGTGTGGCATACGGGGCCGGACAGGCTGGAGCCGGTGGCGAAGGTCTCTCGGGTGGATATCGGGCTGTTGGTGGGGATTGACCGCAGCCGCGATACGCTGCTTGAAAACACGCGGCATTTTGCAAGGGGGCTGCCTGCGAACAATGCGCTATTGTGGGGCGCGCGGGGGATGGGGAAATCATCCTTGGTCAAGGCGGTGCATGCGCAGGTGCTGTCTGAAGGTCTGGCGCTGAAGATTGTGGAATTGAGCCGGGAAGACCTGCCATCGGTAACGGCGCTGCTGGCGCAGTTGCGGGGGGTGGGGCAGCGGTTCCTGTTGTTCTGCGATGACTTAAGTTTTTCGCATGACGACCAGCATTACAAAAGCCTGAAGGCGGTGCTGGACGGGGGGATCATGGGGCGGCCGGAGAATGTGCTGTTCTATGCGACGAGCAACCGGCGGCACCTGATGCCACGGGACATGATTGAAAATGAGCGGTCAACGGCGATCAATCCGGGTGAGGCGGTGGAAGAAAAGGTGAGCCTGTCAGACCGGTTCGGGCTGTGGCTGGGCTTTCATCCCTGCAGTCAGGATGAGTTTCTGGCGATGATTGATGGCTATTGCGCAGCACACGGGGTGGTGGTTCCACCCGCGCGGCTGCGGGCCGAGGCGGTGGAATGGTACACGACGCGGGGGGGGCGGTCAGGCCGGGTGGCCTGGCAGTTCTTCTGCGATCTGGCGGCACGGGAAGGTGTTGCGCTGACGTGAAGCCGTGCACGAATTTTCGACGAAAATTCTGATTTTTCGTAGAAAAATCGTGGGTGGTGATTACTGCAAGAACGCCGTCGGATCGGTGCTTTCCACGCCGCGCCGCACTTCAAAGTGCAGGAATGCGGGGTTGGCGGCGCGCACGACGGCGATTTTCTGGCCACGGCGCACAGAATCGCCCTTGGCCACGGTGATGCCATCGACACCGGCATAGACCGTGAGCAAGCCATCGGCATGACGGATCACGATGATCGGCACTTGCTGGGTATCCTTGGTGATGGCGGCCACGGTGCCATCCGCTGCGGCAACCACGGGGCTGCCTGCAGCAGCACCGATATCAATGCCTTCATTGCGGCCCTTGGCATAGCCGCGGATGATGGAGCCTTGCGCGGGCATGGTCATGCGCGTGCTGCTGGCAGCCGTGCGGTCTTCGCCAAGCGCGGGTGAGGCGGGTGTATTGGGGGCGGGCGCTGCGGCCGGGGCAGGGTCTTCATCGGGCAGCGGTTGGCTGGCCGAGGGTGGTGTGGGCGTGGGCGAGCCTGACCCGGGCGTTGGCACGGCAATCGTGCCCGGGGGGGCTGCGGGTGGCCGTGCGCCGGGGGCCGCAGTCGGGATCAGCAGATACTGCCCTTCACGCACGGCAAGATCGGCGTTCAGGCCGTTCCATTCGGCCAAGGCGCGGGCAGAGACGTTGTAGGTGCGGGCAATGGTAAATGCGGTTTCGCCGCGTTTGACCTGATGGCGCACGGGTTCGGCCCCGCTTTGAACGGGGGCTGCGGCGGCTGGGGCGGCGGCGGCGGTGGCTGTGGCTGTGGCAGCCGGGGCCGGCAGCGTGGAGGTGCCGACACGATCAAGCGCAGTCGTGGCAATCGAGGTGACATCAAGGCCAGCCTGCGCGGGCGTGGTGGCGGTGGGCGCGGCCGGGCCTGCGGCACCGACACGGCTGGGCAGGACCAGTACTTCGCCTGCGTTGACATTGTCGCCGGGGGTCAGGCCGTTGAACCGCGCAAGGGATGCGGCATCAAGGCCCACACGCTGTGCAATGGTTGTGACGGTATCGCCGCGCTGGCCGACAGCCACCTGATAGGTCGGGTAAGAGATGACGCCGCGCGCATCGGGTGCGGGGCGGTTGGTGGTGGCGGCCCGGGCGGCGTTGGTGGTATCAAGGCCGTTGCCGCTGCGCAGGTCCCAGTCCAGCGCGTTCAATTGATTATTGACGCAACCTGACAGTGCCAAAAGCGAGATGCCCATCAGGCCAGCGCGCAGGGTATAAGTGCGATCAATCATGGCTCCGCCTCTGCTTTTTGGCCCGGGTTGGCCCCGGTGCCGTTTGGTTATGCCCGCAAGGGGGCTATTCAGTCGCGCCCAGACCTTCGATCAGGGGCACAAAGCGCACCTGCCGCAGTTCTTCGTAGTCATAGCCCTTTTCGTGCCGCGTGACCTTGATCAGCACTTGCACGGTATCAGACTGACCCACAGGCAGCACCATGATACCGCCGATTTTGAGTTGCGCCAAGAGGGGGCCGGGGGGGTCTTCGGCGGCTGCGGTGACGATGATGCGGTCAAAGGGGGCCTGGTCGGGCAGGCCATGGCTGCCATCGGCAGTGATGGCGGTGATATTGGTCAGATCAAGGCTGCGGAACAGGGCGGAGGCCTCGCGCACCAGACGGCGATGGCGATCAACGGTATAGACGCGGCGGGACAGCAGCGAGAGGATGGCGGCCTGATAGCCAGAGCCGGTGCCAACCTCCAAGACCGTATCGCGGGGCTGGGGGTTCAGGGCCTGGGTCATCAGGCCAACGACGGACGGCTGGCTGATGGTCTGGCCGCAGGCGATGGGCAGGGGCATGTCTTCATAGGCGCGGTCAGCAAACAGGCCGGTCACGAACAGGCCACGGTCAATCTGCTCCATGGCGTTCAGGACGCGGGCATCGGTCACCCCGCGCGAGCGCAGGGCAAAGACAAAGCGCATCTTCTGTTCGGCGGGGTCAGGCTCTTCGGTCATGAAAGCTGCGTCATGTCAGGCGGCTGGTCAGATCGGCGAGTTGGTCGTGGGCGGTCAGATCGGCGCGCAGGGGGGTGACAGAGATATAGCCTTCAAGGTTCACGGCTGCATCGGTGCCGGGCAGGGTAGGCGTTTGCTGGGGGCCGCCCTTGATCCACAGGTAGCGGCGGCCATGGGGGGAATGCACGGTTTCGGTGGAAAAGGCGGTATCGCGGCGGAAGCCCTGGGCGGCAACCTTGTGGCCCTTGACCTTTGCGGCAGGAACGGGGGGGAAGTTGACGTTGTAGAACAGGCGGTAATCGGCGTCATCCCAGAGGGCCTTTTCCCAGAGGGTGCGGATCAGGGCGGGGCCATGCACACGGGCGGCCTCGAACGGATCATGCATGCTGTCCATTTCGGGGCCAAAGAACTGTGACAGGGCGATGGATGGCACGCCTTGTAGGGCACCTTCCATGGCGGCACCGATGGTGCCGGAGTAAAGGACATTCTCGGCCGAGTTGTTGCCACGGTTGACGCCGGAAAGGATGAGATCGGGCTTGGCACCATCAAGCACGTCATAGATGGCGGCAAGCACGCAATCGGCTGGGGAGCCTTCAGCGGCGTAGCGGTGATCGCCAAGTTTGGCGATCATCATGGGGCGGGTGTAGCTGATGCAATGGCCGACGCCGGATTGTTCAAAGGCGGGGGCGACGGTGGTGACTTGGCCCGCGGGGCCTGCAAGTGTAGTGGCGATGTGGTGCAAAACCTCAAGGCCCGGGGCGTTGATACCGTCGTCATTGGTGATGAGAATACGCATGATGCCCCCGCTTTGGGGATAGGAGTAGTGCAGGGGATGCTGGGGGGCAAGCGTGCTTGAAAAGGGGCGGCCGTGCCTTCGGGCATTGAGCCGCTCAGTCACGGCATTGCCATGGAAGGGCGCCGGGGGGTGTGATGTGTGAAAAGGAAGATCGAGTATTTGGGCAAAGAGAAAACTGTGGGGCAGGGAAGTGAGCACGAAGCGGGAAGGTTTGATTGCGGAGGCGTATTTTCAGCGATTGCTGTGGGATACGCAGGCATCAGAGGCAGTGATGACGCTGGCGCAGTTCTGGTCAGGCAGGCTGCGGGAAGATGCGCCGCAATGGGGGCTGAGCGTGCCGGAGCATCAGGTGCAACTGATGCTGATTTATTGGGGTGAAGTCGGCAATGGTGGCCACGCGCAGTATTTTATGAACCGGGGTATTGGTCATGCTGTGGCGACGATGGCTGCGCTGCGGGCAGCGGGGCTGGATGACGCAGCAGACGTACTTGGGCGCGCTTGCGATGTTGTCGGGCTTGCCGATGTGGGGCAGCTGACGCCGGCTGCAATGGGTGCGCTGCATGATCTGGACCTGCGTGTTGATGAGGCGCTGATGGCAGGCGATGAACACATGCTGGCATTGCTACGCGAGGGGCGGGACTTGATCTTGCTTCCCGAACGGGCGGGATGACGCAGCCTGCACGGGAGGTGGCAATGTGATGCAAAACCTCAAGGTCGGGGCGTTGATGCCGTGGGCATTGGTGATGAGAAGGCGCATGATACCCCCTGTGTCGCGCGTAGTGGTAAAGGAGGGGGGCAGGGTGGCAAGCGGGCGCGCGCTGCAATGCGATCAACAGGCGGGCTGGGCTCGTGGAAGGCAAATACGGCCCAGCGTTCGATCTGTCATCGGTTCGCCCGATTGGTTGGCTGTCGCAGCGCAGGCGGTGTTGTTCCTCAGTTAGCCGACTGGTATGACGTAGAATAAGGCGGTGAAGGTGTTGTCGTTATGCGCGTTACATGGACTAGTTCTGGCACCAGATTTTGGAGAATTTCTGCGCAATCGCCCGCGCCAATTCGTCTTCGATTAGCCTTCCAAGACATGACTGAGAACAGGGCCGCCGTTTCAATTGATTGGAGCGTTTTCGATGCACCTGACGACGTTCTCTTCGATGTCGATTTTCTTGGAATACCTTCAGGTGTGACAACGGGATTTGTCTGGGACGGCACAAGTGAAAATCTGCGTGATATGTTCGTCTTCTTAGGTGATCTTGCTTTTGAAGTTAAAGCGGCATTTGCGTATTCAATGGTAGCCCAAGATGGTTCGGGGAAAGTTGGAAACGTTTGGGTGATGCGGGCGAATGAGCACACCCAAATGAGGTTCGAGGTGGGAAGTGTAGTTGAGGTGGTTCTCGAACACGATCCATTTTTGAAAGCGATCCGCAAAGTCTAACATGACTCCGCGAGCTTCGCGCGTGTGTCTGGGCGGTGGAAAGAAGAGTCGGGCCAAAGCCCGACCTACACTAATCCTGCGCGCGGCCCTGATAGCTGTAATCTTCGGTGTTGATCACGATGCGCGTGCCCGGCCCGATATGCGGCGGCACCATCACGCGGATGCCGTTCGAACAGATGGCGGGTTTGTAGCTGGAGGAGGCCGTCTGGCCCTTGGTCACGGGCTCGGTCTCGGTGATTTCCACCACTACGCGGGCGGGCAGTTCCATGCCGATGGCCACACCTTCAAACGTCTTCAGATACACCTTGATGCCATCCGTCAGAAAGGCCTTGTCATCGCCTACCACGTCGGGCGTGACGGTGATCTGCTCATAGGTCGCAGGCTCCATGAAGTGGAAGCCTTCGCCGTCTTCATACAGGAAATCATACTCGCGTTCATCCACCGTGGCCTTTTCGACCATCTCGGTCGTGCGCCAGCGTTCGGCCACCTTCACGCCATCGGAAATGCGGCGCATGTCGACGGATGTGGTGGGCGTGCCTTTGCCGGGGTGAAAATTCTCGGCCTTGAGAACGGCGTAAAGCTTGCCGTCCATCTCGACGACATTGCCTTTGCGAAGGGAGGAAGCGATGACTTTCACGGGAAGCGTTCCTTGCAGTTGGGTCTGGTGCGCGGTAATCCACGCAGGCTGGCGCAGCACCTAACCCATTCGCGGCAAAATCGGAAGATCAAAGATGGAAAACCGCTGGTGGCACCCGGATATGCACGCAGACCGCAGGCCTGCACTGCTGGCGCGTGGGCGCATACAGGGGGCGATCCGGGCCTGGCTGGCAGCAGAAGGCTTTCTGGAGGTGGACCCGCCGGGGCTGCAGGTCAGCCCGGGGAATGAGGCGCATCTGCATGCCTTTGGCACAACGGCGATTGGCAATGATGGCGTTGGGCGGCCAATGTACCTGCACACCAGCCCCGAATTTGCGATGAAAAAGCTGCTGGCGGCGGGGGAGCGGCAGATTGCCTGCTTTGGCCATGTCTGGCGCAACCGCGAACGGGGGGCCTTGCATAGCCCGGAATTCACGATGCTGGAATGGTACCGGGTGGGTGCGGATTACAACGTGCTGATGGATGATGTGGCGGCCCTGCTGGCGATTGCGGCGCGGGTGGCGGGGGCGGCAAAGCTGCGCTTTCGTGACCGCGAGTGCAATCCGTTTGCGGGGTTTGAGCGTGTGTCGGTGGCAGAGGCGTTCCGCGACTATGCGGGGATTGATCTGTTGCGCACGCTGTCGGCGGATGGGGCAGACCGGGATGCGTTGGCGGTGCAGGTGCAGGGTTTGCGGGTGGCGGCGGATGACACGTGGTCAGACATTTTCAGCCGGGTGCTGAGCGCGCAGATTGAGCCCAATCTGGGGATTGGCGTGCCGACAGTGCTGGATCGCTACCCTGCGGTTGAGGCGGCCCTGGCGCGGCGCTGTGCGGATGACGGCCGCGTGGCGGAACGGTTCGAGGTTTATGCCTGCGGGGTGGAACTGGCCAATGGCTTTGGCGAGTTGACGGATGCAGGCGAGCAGCGGCGGCGCTTTGCGGCGGAAATGGATGAAAAGGCGCGCATTTACGGTGAACGCTATCCGCTGGATGAAGATTTCCTTGCAGCGCTTGCGATCATGCCAGCGGCCAGCGGGATTGCGCTGGGGTTTGACCGGCTGGTGATGCTGGCCACGGGGGCTGCGCGGATTGATGATGTGATCTGGGCGCCGGTGGCGGGGGGGCAGGATGGCTGAGGCGGTGAACTGGACGGCGCGGGGGGTGCTGGGGCGGACGGTGATGCAAGGGCGGCTGGTGCGGCTGGAACCCCTGGTGCAGGATCATGCGGATGATCTGTATGCGGCAGCACAGGTGGCAGAGGCGGAAGAGCGGTTCCGCTGGTTGCCGGAAACGCCCCCGGAAGACCTGATGGCGATGGCGGCCTGGGTGGAGCAAAAGGCGGTGCTGGCGGACCCGATGTTCTTTGCGGTGGTGGATCAGGCCACGGGGCGGGCGGTGGGGCGGCAGGCCTTGATGCGCAATGATGTGGCCAATGGGGTGATCGAGATTGGCAATATCTATTGGGGGCCGGGGATGGCGCGAAAGGCCGGGGCGACAGAGGCGCTGTATCTGCTCATGCGCCATGCGTTCGAGCACCTGGGCTATCGGCGGTTTGAATGGAAGTGCAACAATGACAATCTGCCATCCAAGCGGGCGGCGGAACGCTTTGGCTTTGCCTTCGAAGGGGTGTTTCGCCAGCATATGATCGTGAAGGGCCTGAACCGCGATACGGCGTGGTTCGCGATGATTGACAAGGACTGGCCGCGTTTGCAGGCGGGTTATGCGGCCTGGCTTGATCGGCAGAATTTTGACGCGGCGGGGCGGCAGCGGCGCAGATTGCAAGATTGTCTTGCGGACGCGGGCGAAGGCTGAGCCAGCGGTTGGTGGCTGTTTTGCAGACGATGTTGACAAGGACATCGGCCATTGGTCTTGGCACGGACGCCTTGGAATGTGTCAGGTCCGCTGGGTATTGTTGACCGGGCTTGCCGGGGGCAGGGTATCTGTCAGGGCAAGGGCCACCATGCGGGCGCGTGCCTCGGGTGCGGCGGCGCTGTTGGCGATGATGGCCAGCGCATGGTCACGGTCAGCGGCGGGAATGTAGGCAGGCGTGGGGCGGTACATGGCCTGCACGATCAGGGCAAGATCGGCTGGATCCCAGATGTTGGCGTCTTCGCAGAACCGAATGATTTCGCGCAGTTGCAGGGCCAGCCAATAGGGTGTGACCTTGCCGTAATGGCCGGGGTGGGCCGCGATGATGGCCTTGGCCAGATCAATGCACTGGTTGCGCGATGCAATGGTGACGGGGTGCAGAGGTTTCATGTGCGTGCCCCGGTCTGGCAAAGGTCAATCAGGGTTGCGCGTTGGGCCGGGGTCAGCGCCTGTGCAACGGCTTGGGCTGCACTAAGGGCCAGGCCCTGCGTCAGGGTGTGGATCAGGGCGACCAGCGGGTTTTCGGGGGTGTAAACTTCGGCGTTGCGGGTGATGATTTCGTTATCCCAATCGGTGAGTTCATTGCGGTCAATCACCCCGTCGCTGGCAAAAACGGCATCAAGCAGAGCGTCGCTTGCATCAGGATCAATGGCGTTGTGCACAAGGGCGGCATAGCTTTCGGGGGTTTTCAGGGCCTTGTCGACGCGGGCCAGCAAGGCAGGGTCAGACAAGGGGGCCAGCAAGGGGGCCGCGCCATTGGCCGGGCGGGCGCCGGTGATCAGCCGGGTGTCCACAAAGGTGGCAAAGCGGGCGGGCGGGATGATGCCGCGCTGTTGCATCAGCGTACCGATCGCATCGCGCAGGTAAAGCGGCGGGTGGCCTGCGTCTGCTGTCTGGCGGTTCCACAGAATGGCGTCACGTATCGCGGGGCGCAGATTGCCCCAATCCACGTCGGGCATGGCGTGGGTGGCCAGATCTGCCGACAGATCAAGGCTGAACATGAAGGCAGCAACACCCCAATGCGCGCGGTCAGCGTCAGTGATCATAGCAAGGTTGACAAGGAAGGCAGGCCCATCAAGCGGGCCATGTTCCAACCGGCCAGCACGCGATCGCCCATGCGTTGCAAGGCCGCGTTCGGAAACAGGGGCGACGCGAGATCGGTTGCGCGCAGCGCACGGCGCAATGCCTCGCCGATGTTCATGATCTTGAGGACAAGAAACGGGTCAGACCCGCCAGCACGGTCAAAATACACAAAATCATAGGCCTGATGCAGGCGCTTGTCCCATGGGGTCAGCGGGCGGGCCTGACATTCGGCCACGGCCTCCATGAAGGCGGGTTCGTTGATTTCGGTGTAGAACAGGTCAAGAAACGCATGCGCGGCCTCGACTTCGGGGGCGGTCATGCCGCTGTTTTCCCATGTTGCGGGATTGAACTGGAACTGGTGCAGAACGGCGATCCAGTCCTTGCGGTCGGGGTCGGCCTGATGGATGCCAGAGTAGCCATTGTAGATCCAGCCAAGCCACAAGGCCGCGTCAGCCGCACTCAGCGTGGTGCGGGCGTATTCTTGCGCGGCAGACCACAGCACGTTGTGGTCCCAATGCAGTTTTGCATATTCCATCACCTGTTTGACAAAGCCGTGCATTGCAAAGCTGCCGTCATCAGGCGGCACATGCAGGATCGGGTAAAGCGGCAGGGCTGCATCCAGCGCAAGATGGGGCAGAAAGCGGCCGGGCCTTGCGAAGTTGGGGTCAATCATCCGGTGTTTTCTTTCTGCCGTGTCATGGGATTGCAAGGTTGGGAATAAGTGTTGGCCATGCCGGTGGCAGCAATGAGGGTAACAGGCGTATCCCGCGATACAACAGATACCCGACACCCACACCCACCGCGGCATCACCGATCGGGCTGCCCGTCAGCCCTTCATAAGCGGCTGGGTTGTTCACGCCCCAATCCTGGGCGGTGGGCAGGGGCATGTTTGCAACCTGCCGCGCGTTTGCGGGCAAGGGTGAGCCGCCGGCGGGAGGACCACCGCAGCCGCGGGCATCATGTTCGCGGATGTGGTCGTCAAGGTTGTTCTGCTGACGGATCATGTTTTCTTCGTGCACGGCCCAGGACCGTGTGCCCGGCCCCTGAGCGCCGGGCGCCACCTGTTCACGCATGTGTTGCAGCAGGCCCTTTTCACCCGATCCATGCGGCATGTTCGCATTGATCATGGCGTCAATGGCCGCAGACAAGCATTCGCAAATGTTGCCTTTGCAATGCGCGATCGTACGGTTGAGCTTGTTGCCCTTCATACCGGTGATAACCGGACGGTTCATGTAATCACCTGTGCTTCAAATGCCGTCAGGTGAACATGCAAGGGCGGCATCCGTCAACCCTTTATCTGGAAACGGCGTGAGGCCACGGGCAAGTCATGCCTGCCCGTGGCGGGGCCAGATCAGATCACTTCAGTTCAGTTCAGTTCAGTTCTGCAGCGCGGTCAGCGGCGATGGCGGCTTCGGCCTGGGCCACGGCGGCGGTGAAGGTGGCCAGGATTTCTGGTCCGCCCTTGACGTTACCCTTGAACCATTCGAACACCGGTTCAACCGCCGTCTTGAACGCGGCTTTCTCGGCTGCGGTCGGCACATAAATTTCGCCACCGGCGGCGCGGAAATCGGCGTAGGCCTGAATTTCCTTGCGTTTGGGGCTGGCGAAGGTGGCCTGCTGCAGGGCGGCGAAACCATCAACCACGATCTGCTGCTGTTCTGGTGTCAGCGATTTGAAGCGGTCGTTGCCCATCCACCAGAAGGCACCCATGTAGCTGTGGCCATCCAGTGTCAGATACTTGATGCCCGCATCGGTGAATTTCATCGACATGATATCGGTGATGCCGTTGGCCGTGCCTTCCACCACGCCGGTCTGCAGCGAGGTGAACAGTTCCGGCCATGGAATGGGCGTGGGCGCAGCGCCCAGGGTGGTGGCCAGCGTCTGCGGCAGATCGGCAGGGACGGTGCGCATTTTCAGCCCGGCCAGATCGGCGGGGGCGGCAATGCGGCGCTGCGTGTTGGCATAGTTGCGCCAGCCGCCGGTGTTGCCGATGGTCATCAGGCGGATCTTGTCGCCGCTGTCGGCCAGCGCCATGCTGCGCAGGGTGGCGGTCAGATCGGTGCTGGTCAGCACTTCTTCGGCAACGCGGTCATCGCTCATCAGGTATGGCAGGTCGAGCACCTGAATATAGGGAAACAGGCCAGCCGCGCCGCCCGAGGTAGAGATGTAGATATCGATCGTGCCATCGGCCACACCGGCAAGGCATTCATCGCCCTTGGCGCAAATCTGGGTGCCCATGAAAATTTCCACGCCAATTGTGCCGTTCGAGGCGTTTTCGACATAGTTCTTGAACACGACCAGACCATCATAATCTTCGTCCTGTTCGTTTGAATTGGCGGTGGCGCGCAGCATGATGTCTTGCGCAAGGGCCGCCATTGCGGTGCCTGCCAGCAGCGTGGCCAGCAGCAGGGATTTCAGGGATGTTTTCAGCATGGTTTCCTCCGGGTTGGTTTCTTATGGTGGGTAAAAGGATCAGTTCAGGAACCCCGCCAGACGGGGCAGGGTGAGTGCAATTGCGGGCACATAGGTGATCAGCAGGATCACCAGAAACTCGACAATCAAGAACGGTATGACGGCGCGGGCAATCACCTCGACCCGCAGGCCAGACACGGCAGAGGTGGCAAAAAGCACAAGGCCCATGGGTGGTGTCAGCAAGCCCACGGTCAGGTTTACGACCATGACAATGGCGAAATGCACGGGGTCAACGCCAAGGGAGGCGAAGATCGGGCCAAGGATGGGGCCAAGGATGATGATGGCAGGGCCTGCATCCAGAAACATACCCACGATGAACAACAACAGGTTGACCAGCAGCAGCAAAAGCAAGGGGTTTTCGGTGATGCCAAGCAGGGTTGCGGCCAGAAGTTCGGGCGTGTGGGCCAGTGCGGCGACGGTCTTGAAGGCCATGGCAGCACCAACCAGCAGCATGACAACCGAACTGGTGATGCCGGCACGCGTCAGCACGCCGGGGATATCGCGCCATGTGATCGTTTTCAGGAGGAAGATCGAGATGAAAAAGCTGTAGCCCACGGCCACGGCGGCGGCTTCGGTCGGGGTGAAGACGCCGGAAAGGATGCCGCCCATCAGCAGAACCGGGGTCAGCAAGGGCCAGAAGGCGGCCCCGGCGGCGCGGCCTGCATCGGCCCAGCTGGCGCGGGGCAGGGCATCTGGCAGGTTGTAGCGGTTGGCCATCAGCTTGATCGTAATCATCAGGGCGATGCCGATCAGGATGCCGGGCACGATACCGGCCAGAAACAGGGCGGCGACGCTTTCACCCATGACATAGGCATAGATGATCATGATGCCCGATGGCGGGATGATGGGGCCGATGATGGCGCTGGCGGCGGTAATGGCGGCGGCAAAGGGTTTGGGGTAGCCCTTTTTCTCCATCTGCGGAATGATGATGGAACCCAGGGCCGAAACATCGGCGACGGCTGAACCGGAGATGCCGGCAAACAGCATCGAGTCGACCACGTTCACCTGTGCCAGACCACCGCGGAAATGCCCGACCATGGATTGTGCAAAGCCCACGATGCGGGCGGAAATGCCGCCACGGTTCATCAACTCTCCGGCCAGCATGAAGAAGGGAATCGCCATCAGGGGGAAGCTGTTCATCCCCTCATAAACGTTGCGGTACAGCAGCACGATGTCGCGTTCCTGCCCGTTCAGATACAGAAGGATCGCAGGGGCCGCGAGCAGGCCGAACACGACCGGCAGGCCCAGCATCAGGAAGACAAGGAACAGGGGCAGGAAGAAGGACAGCATCTATTCGGCCCCCGACCCAAGCATGACGGTATCGGCAATCACCGGCAGGTTGTCGGGGCCGCTGATCAGGGCGTAAAGGCTGCGCAGGGCCAGTTCGATTGCCACCAGCAACAGCAGGGCCACGCCCACCAGCATCGATGCCATCATCCATGCTTTGGGCACCTTCAGCCAGACAGACAGATCAAGGCTGACAGGCACGCGCAGACTGTCGGTTTCAAAGCGCCCGCCAAGGCCCGTCACTTCGGACCAGCCAATGCCAAGGGCCACCCACAGCACCATGATGGTAATGCCCATCAAGA
The DNA here is from genome assembly GCA_046049665.1 of Pseudomonadota bacterium. GTDB lineage: Bacteria > Pseudomonadota > Alphaproteobacteria > Rhodobacterales > Rhodobacteraceae > JAAFHS01. The sequence continues at coordinate 20,434 of JBJOQW010000158.1, forward strand.
GCACTGACATGACTGCCGCCACCACACGCGGCAGCACGCGGATGACCATATCGATCGCGACAAAACCGCCGCGACGAAAGGCGGTAGGGGCCATCAGGCCAGTGGACCACAGCATAAGGAAGCGTGACGCCTCTTCCGGCCAGGGCAGGGCGTTGTTGACGATGTAGCGGAAAAACACCTGCGCAAGGATGACCACAACCATCAGTCCAAGGCAGACAGCCCCGATCCAGCGGCCAAGCGCAAGAAGCGCCCCGTTGAACCGGCCAAGGCCCTGGCACAGTGCAAGCACTGCGGTCATGGTCGTCTCCTCCCCTAAAGCCTGCCCCCTCTCCCAAGGGGTGTTCAGTCTGCAAAGCCTCCGAACTTGCCTTGTGCGAATACCAATGGTGCGCCGTTGTGATGGGCCAGCCGCAGTACGCGGCCCACGATGATCAGATGATCGCCGCCGTCATGGGCAGCGTGACGCTGGCAATCAAACCGCGCCAATGTGCCGGGTATGACCGGCACGCCTTCGGCGTTGGCCTGCCAGTCAAGCCCGGCAAAGCCTGCGCCGCCGCGCGCAAAACGGGTGGGCAGATCGCTGTGCGACTGGCCAAGAATGTGGATGGCGTAATGCGTGGCCCCGGCATAATGCGCAAAGCGTTGCGATGATCTGGCGATGGACCAGAGCACAAGGGCGGGGTCGAGCGACAGGCTGGAAAAGCTGTTGGCGGTAAAGCCCATGGGGCCGTCTGCTGTGGCCACGGTGATGACGGCCACGCCAGTGGCAAACTGGCCCAAGGCCGTGCGAAAGGCGCGGGCATTTTCGGCAGTGGGCACGATGTCTGTGGTGGGCGTGCTGCCATCGGGCATCATGGCACCTCGTGGCCTTGGGCCAGGGTGTAAAGTTCAAACCATGTTTCGCGGTCCATCGGCACGCGCAGGGCATCGGCGATGGCGGAAATGCGTGACAGGGTGTTGGTGCCCAGCACGGGGATCACGCGGGCGGGGTGGTGCAGCAGCCAGGCAATGGCAACAGCCGTCCAATCGGTGCCTGCATCGCGGCCCAGTGCATCCAGCCGGGCGGCCAGACCATCTTGGGCCTCGGCGCGCAGATGGCCACCGGCAAGCGGGCTCCACGCCATCGGGGCCACGGCGCGTTCCTGCAGAAAGGCCAGATCGCCATTGGTAAAGGGTGCGCGGCAGTTCAGCGACAACTCGATCTGGTTCGTGACCAGCGGCGTTTTCATGCCCGATTGCAGCAGGGTGAAATCCCATGGGCGAAAGTTTGACACGCCCACGGCGCGCACCTTGCCCGAAGCCACCAGCCCGTCCAGCGTGGCACCGGTTTCATGGTGGTTCATCAGCGGATCGGGGCGGTGGACCAGCAACAGATCAATGCGGTCTGTGGCCATGTCGCGCAATGACGCCTCGACCGACGCGGTGATATGGCGGGCGGAGGTATCATAGTATTTCACGCGCGCAGCGGCATGCCGGCCCACGGGGGCTACGATATCACATTTGGTGACAATCTCGATCTGGTCGCGCAGGGCAGGGGAGGCGCGCAGGGCGGCACCAAACAGCGCCTCGGCGACGTAACCGCCATAGATATCGGCCTGATCCATGGTGGTGATGCCCTGGGCAAGGCAGGCCTCGACCTTGGCCTGCACATGGGCGGGTGCGGTGTTGGAATCATCGCCCAGCCGCCACATGCCGTAAACAAGGCGCGACATCTGGATGGGTCCAAGGGTGATGCGTTCCATCAGCGGCGTTCTCCTTGCCCGAGGGGGGTGGCGGGTGTGGTGGCGGGCACGCGGCCATAGGCATGGGGCAGCGAGCAGGTTTTCAGTTCCGGCATGACGCGGGTGCCAAAATGATCGCATTCATCCAGATGCGGATAGCCGGAAAAGATGAAGGCGCGGATGCCCATCTTGCGGTAGGCTTCGATCTTGGACAACACCTGATCGGTGCTGCCCACCAGCGCCGCCCCGCAGCCTGAGCGCGCGCGGCCAATCCCCGTCCACAGGTTGGGTTCGATGTAGCCGAACTGATCGGCCAATTCGCGCGCGCGGGCCTGATGTGCCACGCCCAGACTGATGCTGTCATGTGCGCGGTCACGGATCAGTTTGCCGAATTCATCATCCAGCTTTGACACAAGGTGATCGGCGTATTCGCGGGCCTCGGCTTCGGTATCGCGCACGATCATGTGCACGCGCAGGCCGTAATCCAGCGTGCGGCCATGGGCTGCGGCGCGGGCATGCACATCGCGCATGCGTTTGGCAAGTATGTCCATCGGCTCGGGCCACATCAGATAGACGTCGCATTGCGTACCGCACAGTTCCAGCGCGTCGGGGGAATAGCCGCCGAAATACAGCAGGGGGCCGCCGTTCTGCTGATAGGGGCGGGCGGGATCAGTGCTGACCTTGGCGATCTGGTAGACATCGCCCGCATATTCGATGTGGTCGCGCGTCCAGGCCTGACGCAGGATTTCCACCACCTCATGGCTGCGCTTGTAGCGAAAGGCGCTGTCGGCGACCTCACCCGGGAAATCGGATGAGATCACGTTCAGCGTCAGGCGGCCCTGCAGCATGTGGTCAAGCGTGGCCACAGTGCGGGCCAGCATGACAGGCTGCATTTCGCCGCAGCGGATGGCGGCAAGGAAATTGATGCGGTCTGTGATGGGTGCGCAGCCTGCCACAAAGGACAGCGTATCTTGGCCGACCTGATAAGATGACGGGCACAGGATATTGCGGAAACCGTGGCTTTCAGCGCGTTTGACGATTGCAGAGCAGTGTTCCCAGCTGGACCGCAGGGCCGGGTCGGGCACGCCAAGAAAGCGGTAGTCGTCCGAACACAGCGCCGAAAACCAGCTGACTTCGCTGGCATCAAGGTCGGGTGAGGTGATCGGCACGACCGTCATGATTCTGTTTTCCACTGGGCCACTTTTTACTTGCGTAGCATCCGCCTTGATGTAGATCAATACTGTATCAATTTTGCGGATCAACAGATGAACGCGCCGGGTGCATTGCCGCTGTATCAGCAGATTGCGGAACTTCTGATCCGCGACATTGCGGCAGGGCGGCTGATTGAAGGTGAACGCTTGCCGCCCGAACGGGAGATGGCGGCCGAGCTTGGCATTGCAGTGGGCACGCTGCGGCAGGCGCTGAAATCCTTGACGGAAAAGGGGTTGCTGGACCGGGTGCAGGGGTCTGGCAACTATGTGCGGGCCAAGGCGGATGCGGCATCGGTTTACGCGCTGTTCCGGTTGGAGCGGGTCGAGGGCGGGGGGCTGCCGACGGCGCAGGTGCTATCGGTGGACCGCTGTGTGAAGGACGCGCGCCTGCCCCGCTTTGGCAGCCATAGCCATGGCCACCGCATCCGGCGCTTGCGGTTTCTGTCAGGCCAAGTGGCTGCGGTTGAGGAAATCTGGCTGGACGCGGCCCATGTGGACAAGATCACCCAGACCGATCTGCTGGAATCGCTGTATCTGTATTACCGCCAACGGCTGGGCCTGTGGATTGCGCGGGCCGAAGACAGTATTGGCATGGGGCCGGTGCCGGATTGGGCCCCTGCGGCCTTCCCACATGCGCCGGGCACGCGGCTGCCAATGATCACGCGGGTCAGTTGGGCGCAGGAGGGCCAGTCGGTTGAGGCCTCATTCACCTGGTATGACCCGGAAACCGTGCGCTATGTGGCGCGCCTGAAATAGGATGAAAGACATGCTGCGTTACGGGATTGTCGGCTGCGGGATGATGGGTCAGGAACATCTGCGCAATATCGCCTTGCTGGAGGGGGCAAGCGTTGCGGCGATCTACGAGCCGGATGCAGGCATGCGGGCACAGGCGGCGGCGATGGTGCCGGGGGCGCAGATGGTGGGGTCGGTGGCCGAGGTGCTGGCCGTGGAGGCGGTGAACTGCCTGTTGATCGCCAGCCCGAATTTCATGCATCTGGGCCAGTTGGAAGAGATTGCGGCGATCCGGCCCCTGCCGGTGCTGTGCGAAAAGCCGCTGTTCACCGACCCCGCCGATGCACCGCGCCTTGCGGCCCTGCGCGCGGCCTATCCTGCGCCGATCTGGGTGGCGATGGAGTACCGCTACATGCCGCCTGTGGCCCATCTGCTGCGCAAGGCGGCAGCGGCCACGGGTGGGGTGCGGATGCTGACCATCCGCGAACACCGCTTTCCGTTTCTGCAAAAGGTGGGTGACTGGAACCGTTTCAACCGCAATTCGGGTGGCACGCTGGTGGAAAAATGCTGCCATTTCTTTGATCTGATGCGCCTTGTGGCGGGCTGCAATCCGGTACGGGTGATGGCCTCGGGCGGGCAAGCGGTGAACCATCTGGACGAGGTTTATGATGGCCAGAGGTCAGATATCTGGGATCATGCCTATGTGATTGTGGATTTCGAAAGCGGCATGCGGGCGATGATGGAACTGTGCATGTTCGCCGAAGGCAGCCGCTATCAGGAAGAGATTTCGGCCGTGGGCGAAAAGGGCAAGATCGAATGTCTGGTGCCGGGGCCGGGGCGGTTTTGGCCTGCGCATCTGGGGGCGGCACCGGAACCGCGCGTCATTGTCAGCCCGCGCAGCCCCGCGGGGCCGGTGGAACTGAGCGTGCCGGTGGACCCGGCCCTGCTGGCGGCAGGCGATCACAACGGGTCAACCTATTATCAGCATGCAGGTTTTGCCCGCGCGGCCCTGGGCCAGCAACCACCGGAGGTGGCGCTGGTGGATGGCTGGTGGGCTGTGGCCATGGGCATGGCGGCCCAGCAAAGTGCAACAACGGGGCAGGCGGTTACATTTGCCGGACTGGATTACGCGCCACGCTGACGCGGTGGCGCGTTGCGGCGCGCGGGGCGTTCAGGGCCCGGTACGGGTAAAATCATAGACGGCATCGACCCGGCAATCGGCCATGCCCAACAAGGCAAGTGCGGCCGGATCGACGCCCGGCGCTCCGGCGATGCGAATGGCCACGGTCGCCTCGGCCTTATCCGGCGCGGTCAGTGTGGCGGTTGCGGTGATGCTGACAGCAAGGGTGTCATTTGGTGGAACGGGAAACACGCCGTCAAACTGTGTAGAGTTGCGTTCGGTCCAGCGCATGCGGTCAGGTGCATCACCGATAACGAATTCCGAGGGGTGAAACTTGCCGTTCCAGACAATGCTTTGGGCGCTATCAATGTTATTGACGATGGGTGGCACCATTTCGTCCACCTTCGGCGGACAGCCCCGAACATCCTGCACACGGACCGAACCCAGCCAGGTGCCGTCTTGTGGAATGATGCGGAACACTTCGATTTCGCAGGTGCCATCGCCGCCTGCGGCCAAGTCAATCTCATCGGCACTGGACGGGCTCCAGATGAATTCGCCCTTGTTGTTGACCAGCACCATGTTTTCCGCCCCCGGCGGTGGAGCGGTGCCCATCAGCGCCTCATATTCGCCCAGTGTGACGGGTGAAAGCATGCAGCTGCAGCCGCTATCGCCACATTCGGCATAAAGGATCTGATCTTCGGCCCGGGCGGCGGTGGTGCTGGCGCAAAGCGTTGTCACAAGTGCCGCCATGATGATCTGAAGGCGCATTTCAGTTTTCTCCTCTCAGGCGGGCGCGCAGGGCGGCAGCCGCTTCGGGTGCAAGATCAAGCGCTATGCCGGGAACGCCGGCCGCCGGGGCGTTTGCCTGTGGGGCATCAATCGGCATTTCGCGGGGGATGGTGTATGTGGTCTGGCCTGCCGATACCGTGATGCGGCCAAAGAACGTGGCATCCGGCGCCAAGCCGAACACAGCCCATTCACCGGGTGCAAAGGCGGTTTGCCAACCGCCGGCGACCGTATCAGCCAGCCGGTCCTCTGCCGTGCCACCGTCAGGCATGGCAGACCATTCAACCAGCCCGTCATACCCTTCGGCCGAGATGGTGATGGCCAGCACATCGCCCGGGGGGGCATCTTCGCCGGCCGCATCGGTTGCGATGAGCGGCAGAACAAAGCGGTTTTCCTGCCCGGCGACCACGGTAATGCGCCCACCAAAGGTGTCATAGCCGGATGGCACCACGCCTGTCACATCATACTCACCGGGAAAGAACATGCCTTCGACGGGGTCTGGTGTGGCTGTTGGCATGGCCCATGCCTCGGGCGGAAGGTTCTGGCCCGGCACAGGCACGGCAGACCACTGGATATCAAACCCCATGCTACCCATGTCGGCCATCAGGGTGACGGGGACCTGCATGTCGGGTGTCAGATCAGTGGCTTGGGGCGCAGGGGCGGCTTCGACCTTGTCCAGCGTGACGGTGATGGGCTGGGTCAAAATCACCTGACTGTCGTTGAACATGTAGCGGAATTCATAGACGCCGGGGGTGTCGGGCATGGTGAAGGTCAGCTGGTTGGTATCGCCAAGATACTGGTATGACTGGCGTTCGTCATCGGCCTGACGATAAAGCTGGATGTTGTCATAGGCGGCATCCGGGCCAACCCATGTCAGGGTTACATCGGTTCCCGCCTGCGCGATTTGCGGTGCGTTGATCGCGACTGGCGCATCGGTCAGGGTGATGGGGCGGGAAAAGATGGCATCTTCGTTCTGAAATGAATAGGTCAGGGTAAAGTTCCCTGTGGCCCAAGGCAGGCCAACCGCAACCGGTGAGGTGGTGCCCACGCTGACCTCGGCCACGCGGGTTCCGGTCGCATCCATAAGGTGGATGTAATCATAGGCCGTGCCGGGGCCGGTCCAATCAACGTTGATGGTTGAACCGGCGGGGGCGGTGTCTGGGGCTGTCAGGGAAACAACGGCCTCGGTGATCTGCAATGGCTGGCTGGCAATGATTTCGGTCGCGCCGAACAGATAGACCAGTTGATAGGTGCCCAGATCAAACGGCAGTCGCAGATCGACAAAGCCGGCGTCGCTGACGACAGCCTCGGACTGCCAGTCGCCATTGGCATCCAGCACGCGGATATAATCAAATTCCTCATGCGGGCCGGTAAACTGTACCCGCAAGACAGACCCTGCGGGCGCGCTCGCGGGTGCGGTCAGGCTGGCCTTTGGCAGCACGGGTTCGGGTTCGGGTTCTGGCAGGGGTTGGGGTGGGGGCAACTGTGCAGACACGGCAGATGACAGGGCCTTGGCCAACCCTTCGCCATCGGCGGCCTGCAGATATTGCCCGCCGGTTTCGGTGGCAAGGCAGGCCACCTGCGCGCCTTGGGCACCGGTCAGGCCAAACCCGATGACATGCGCCGTAAAGTTCAGTCCGGCGGCCTCAAGCTCGCGGGCAAGGGCGCAGGGATCAGCTTCGCAGGTTTCAATGCCATCGGTTACCAGAACCACCGTGGCGGCCTCTTCACCATAGCGCAGGGCAACGGCTGCCTGACGCACGGCTTCGGACAAGGGGGTTTTACCCTGAAAGCGCATGGCGTTCACCTGGGCGGCAATATCGCTGCCTGTACCCGGGGCCGGGGGCACCATCAGTTCGATATCAGAGCAGTTGCCCTTTTCGCGATGGCCATAGGCCATCAGGCCAAGCGACTGATCGGCAGGAATGGTGCCCAGTACAGTCGAGACGGTTTCGCGGGCAATTTCCAGCTTTGGGCGGCCATCGATCTGGCCCCACATCGAGCCTGATCCATCCATCACGATGATCGTGGAATCGGCAAAGCCGGGGGCTGGAAGGCAAAAGGCGGCCAAGGCTGACAGAGAAATCATGGTGTTTGGCAAGGCGCGTGGCATGTGAAGTCTTTCTGGTGAAACAACAGCCGCAAGCCTAACGGCTGCCATGCCGCCAAAAAACTACCATATGGTAATATCAGATGCGATTTCTGAATGTTTAAGCGGGTTTGTGGTCAGAAACCAAAGGCATCCAGCCCCATGCCTGCGCTGTGGCCTGCGGCCATGGCGGCCCGCAGCAAAAGTGCGGGATGGCTAAGCGGAAGGCTGTGCCCGGCATCCTGCACGGGGCGGAAGCGCCCCTGCGGCATCAGCAGGGCAAGGTCTTCAACGGCCGTGCGAGAGACGGTGCGGCTGTTTTCGCCATGCAGGCACAGGAAAGGCACGGCAATGCGGCGGGCTTCGGCAAGCCAGTTTTCGTTGGTCAGGCGCATGTCGTGGCGAAACCCGACACCCTGTTGTGCCCAGGCCAGATGAAAGCCCTCTTGCAGGGCCTCGGCGGCTTCGGCGCGGCCCAGAACGGATTGATCAAAATCGCACCCGTCAAACACCAGCCGGGGAATTGCCTCGATACCGTTGCGTGCAATCTGGCGCAGGCCAAGGGCCACGATCTTGTCCATCAGACCGGGCATGTGCTGGGCGGCCCAGGCGTTCACGCGGTGACGTGTGGGCATGTCAGCGGTCTGGGCCCAGGTCTGCATCGGGGGCGTGGCCGGGGCAGCAACTACGGCGGCCACACGGCCCGGTGCGTGCAATGCAAGGCGGGCGGCAAAGCGGGTGCCGATATCATGGGCCAGCACCACGACGCGGGGCAGGCCAAGATGATCTAGCAGGTCGAGAGTCTGGGCAACGCACAGTGATACGGCATCGCCATCGGCGGGAAACAGGGTATTGCCAAAGCCGGGGCGTTCTGGCGCGATCAGGCGCAGGCCCAGCGTTTCGGCAGCCATGCGCATGGGGGCAAAGGCCGCAATGCCGAAAATCGCCCCGTGCAACAGCAAGACTGGCAGGCCATCATCCGGGCCAAGGCTGTGCAACCCGACGGTGCCATGTGCCCCGTCAAACAGTTCGGCGCCATGATGCGCGCCAGCGGGGTGCGGGCTGGCCGGGTGAGATGCAAGGCTGCGTTCATGCATCAAGGACAGGGCGTAGGCTGTTGATACCATTTGCGATTGTGATCTGACGCCCATCTTGCCCATGATGGATTTGATCTGCTGGCGCACGGTCCCTTCCTTGCGGCCAAGATCCTGCGCAATCTGATCGACGGGGCGGCCCTGCAGCAGACCCTCGAGCAGTTGCGCCTCGGAGGGGATCAGGCCGATGGCCGCAGCGATGCGCGCGCGCACATCGGCGGAAATGCCGCGCTGAACCTCGGTCAGGATCAGCGGGCCACCGGCCTCGGTGGCTTGACCCAGCAGAAACACCGTGGAGCCCGAAGGTGCTGCGATGGCCAGAGTGACGGGGCCCTGCATGTGACAGGCTGCCAGAAACCGGCTGGCGGCCTCGGGTGTCAGGGCGATATCGTGGATTGCATCCCCCAGTGACAGGCCCAGTTTGCGCGCGGCGGCGGCATTCTGGCTAACGATCTGGCCAGCCTTGTCCACCAGCATGACCATCTGCCCATCGCCGCGGGGGGCATCCTCCATATCCTGCAACAGGCGGGGCAGGTCTTGCAGGTGGCCTGCCAGCCGGGCAGGGCCAGCCGGATCTTCAAGCGCGGATACGATGTCTGCAATCAGCTTGCGGTGTTGCGTTTCAAGTGATGAGTTGGCCAAGTTTCTTGCTTGCCCCGCGATGGTTGCCTTGCGCCAGTACTGCATGGACGGGCGCAGGGCTGCAACAGGACAAACCGCGCATCAGTTGCCAGAAAGTTCAGCCAGGGCTGCGGCCTCATCCTGCAGGGACAGGGGGTGGCCTGCCTCGGTTGCCATCAGGAATGCATCCAGCGTTTCAAGCGACGAAGCCGGGGTATACCCTTCGGCCGTTGTGCCATGTGCAACGGCAAAGCGCAGATCCCAGGTATCGGCAACATGGCAAGCGATGGCCACATAGCCGGTGCCGGATGTCGGTTCAAAGGCGTATTCGCGGCACAGCGCGCCATCTGCGGCGCGGAACGAAGCAATCGCTTCGAGTTCTCCGCCGTTGGCAAGGCTGGTCGTGCTGCCTGATGGCAACTGGGCAACGGCGGCCAGAACGGCCGGGTCACCAAGGCTTGCCAGTTCTGCGCCGGATGGGGCAGAGCCGGTTCCTGCCGCAAACCATCCGCCGGTCAGCCCGACGGCAAGTGCCACGGATGCCGCAATCCCCATCTGCCAAAGGGCTGCTGGGCGGCGGCGCGATGCAAGATCGATCACCTTGGCGGATTCAGCCGGGGCTGGTGCGGCGGCGGCGGCGGCAATCTGGCGCACGCGTGCAACCAGATCATCCGACACAGGTGCAGGCGCTGCGGTCAGCACCTGTTTGACCGTGCGGCGTGTGTCGGCAAAGATGGCGACGCGTTCGGCCAGACTTTCATCCGAAGCCATTGCCTCGTCCACCAGCGCCATATCGGCAGGTGACAATTCGCCATCTGCATAGGCCATCAGCATTTCATCCGTGATCGGCATCGCACCCTACCTTTGTTCGGCGGAATTCCCTTGTTGCCAATGGAAACGAACCCGACATCATTTTATTCCCAAGGTCGCAGAAATTGCCAGTCGCGCACGGGCAAGTCTGCTCATCACAGTGCCAATGGGCACATCCAGCACGGCGGCGGCTTCCTTGTAGCTCAGGTCTTCGACGCAGATCAGCAGCATCACTTCGCGCTGATCGGTTGGCAGTGCCGCAATGGCCGCCTCGACCGAGCGCAGCATCAGCTTGTCTTCCACGGTCTTGGTGCCATCGACAATGCCGGCATCGGGGGCGTCGTCAATATCAACGACCGTGCCCTGGGTCTGTGTGCGGCGGGTCTGATCGATCCAGGCATTGCGCAGGATGCGGAACAGCCAGGCATCCAGCCGCGTAGTGGGATCAAAGCGGCTGCGGGCGGCAAAGGCGCGTTCAGCGGTGATCTGCACCAGATCATCAGCCAGATCGCCGCGCCGGCAAAGCGACAGCGCAAACCGCCGCAAATTGGGCAGCAAGGCGATCAGGTTGTTTTCAAAGCTGTCTGGCATACATGCTACGCGTCAAGAAAAGGTCCTCAGGCGTTGGAATAGACGTGAAAGACAAACGTTTGCAAGCTTGACGGGTGCGCCATGATGCGCGCGCGTGCCAGATATAACGCATGAATTGGGGTTTGACATGTCATCCAGAACTGCACTTGCAACATTGATGGGCCTTTGTCTGCTGCATGGCATTTTCGTGCCTTGGGACAGCGGATTTGCGCCGGTCCCGGCTGCCTATGGGCAGGATGATGATGGGGACGACGACGATGGTGGTGGTGATGACGCTGGGGATGATGATGCTGGTGGTGGTGATGAAGCTGGTGATGATGGCACTGGTGGTGATGACGCGGGCGATGATGACGCGGGCGATGATGGCACTGTCGGGGGTGGGGGCGGCATTGTAACCGACGACCCGCAAAGCCAGCCCAGCACGCGCCGGGTTCAGCGGCAGGATGCCCGCCCGCCATCCGCGCCGCGCCCTGCACCTGTGCAGGCACCGGTTGTCTTGCCGGATCGCGTGCCGGACGAGGTTGTGGCAGTTGAATTGACGCCGGAAGATCTCGAGCTTTTGCTGGCGCAGGGCTTTCGTGTAATCGAAGAAACGCCGATTGACGTGCTGGGCACGGTTGCTCGGCGTCTGCGCGTGCCCGAAGGCACAAGTCTGACCGCCGCGCGCGACATTGTGCGCAGTTTGCCCAGCGGTCAGGCGGCGGACTTTAACCATTACTACCGCAGCCAAGAGGGTGACGCTGTTGCGTGTGAAGGGTTGAACTGCCCGGCCCTTGCGCTGATTGGCTGGCAAGGGTCGGACCTGTTGCCGGGTCTGGCGACCTGTGCCGCGCCGGTGGTGATCGGTGTCATTGATACGGGCATCAACCCGGACCATCCCACGTTTCTGGGCAAGGATCTGACGGTGGTGCGTCTGTCGGACGCGGCCTTGTCACCTTCCCGCGCGGTGCATGGTACGGCGGTGACGGCCTTGCTGATCGGCGATCCGGGCGGGCGTGCGCCGGGCCTGGTGCCACAGGCGCAGGTGATTGCCGTGGACGCGTTCCATCGCGAAGATGGCGATGAGCGGGCCGATGTCTTTACCTTGGTGCGCGCCTTGGACAGGCTGGCAAGCGAGGGGGTGCGGGTGATCAACCTGAGCCTTGCAGGGGCAGCCAATGAGACGCTGGCGGATGCAATTGCCGAATTGAACGCGCGGGGTGTTGTGCTGGTGGCCGCAGCCGGAAACGAAGGGCCCCGCGCCAGCCCGGCCTATCCTGCGGCCTATGAGGGGGTGATTGCGGTTACCGCGGTGGATGAGGCGGGGCAGGTTTACCGAAGGGCCGGGCAAGGCGGGCACATCGATCTGGCGGCACCGGGCGTGAACGTGTGGACGGCGGCTTCGGTCAGCGGGGTGCGGCCAAAGACGGGCACGTCCTTTGCGGCGCCGTTTGTGACGGCGGCTGCGGCGATCATTCTGGCAAGGGAACCGGGTCTGACAGTGGCCGACGTGGACGCGCGCCTGAAGGCGGCTGCGCGGGATCTGGGGGATACGGGGCCTGATCCTGTCTTTGGGGCTGGTCTGGTGCAGATGCCCGACCTTTGTGAAGCCGTTCCTGCTGCAGGGCCAGTGGATGCGGTGCAGGCAGAACCGATACCGGCCGTGGAATAGGCGGCTGCGTGCTGCGTTAGCCTGATGCACGCCATCAAGGAGCAATGGCCATGGCCTTTTTCAGACGACATCCCGAAACCATCCGGTTTCTGTGTGAACCGCGCGACGACGGGGTGATAGCCCCGCCGGTGCCGGCAAAGGGCTATCTGCCCGACTGGTTTCGCAAGCTGCCTGCAGTGACCGAAGAGCAGCTCTCCACCACCAACACAGGGCTGACGGTCAAGCGCTGCATGCCCTTTCTGGATGCCATGACAACGGGCTGGATCATTCCGCTGGCGGCAACCGTGCGGCTGCAGATCGCCGAGCAAGGGGCCAAGGTTGATGCTGGCTGGGATTTTGACCGCCCGATGGTTTCAAATCACGGCGCGCATCAGGTGCGGGGCAACCCATGGGGCAACCGGCCGCCGCAAAAGTTTCACAACTTCTGGACCATCGTGACACCACCGGGGTGGAGCTGTCTGTTCATCAACCCGATGAACCGGCCCAATGGCGTGTTCGAGGTGATCTCGGGCGTGGTTGATACAGATACCTACCGGTCGACCATTCATTTTCCGTTCTTTGCAACCGGTGAAGACGGCCTGCATGTGATCGAACGCGGCTCGCCCATGGTGCAGGTCATTCCGTTCCGGCGCGATGCCGCCGAGATTGCAGGCGATATCCGTGCGGAAACCAAGAATGAGGCAGAAGACCGTGTGCGCACCTTTCGGCAGACGCAGGCGGCGACGGGATGGTACCGCACGGAAGCGCGGGCAAAACGCTGACGCTGTGGATCTGGGGCAAAAGACGGGGGCGGTCTTGCCGGGCCGCCCCTTTACCTTTGGGCCGAACGCGGCATCCGCAAAAGAAAACGCCAGCCCGTTGTGGGGCTGGCGCATTGGTCTGAACTGGCGGCGGCGATCAATCATCGTCACCTGAGTCCGAACTGCTGTTCGAGCTGGAGTTGCTGCTCGAGTTGCTGCTGGAATTCGAGCTGCTGTTCGAACTTGAGTTGCTGCTGGAATTTGAGCTGCTGTTCGAACTTGAGTTGCTGCTGGAATTCGAGCTGGAGTTGGAATTTGAATTCGAGCTGGACTCGTCATCCGAATGCGACCCGCCATGGCGGCGCGATTCAAAGCGGGTTGTGCGTTCCTGCGCGCCGACGCCGCGTTCAACGCCCAGCAGGCGTTTCATGAAACGGTCAAAACCGTTGTCTTCTGCGGCGGCGGGTGTTGCGATGGCCGTGGTGCTGACAAGGGTCATGGCCAAAAGGGTTTTCAGCATTTTCATTGGCTTTGCCTTTCCGTTCCGCAGCCATCAGCGGCTGCACAGGAAGAACGCGCCATGCGGTGATCTATTCCCGGCCAGCAGAGAAATCTTCAAAAATAGATCAGGTCTTGCGGCGGAACGATGCTCAGGGATGCAACGGCCAGGTGTTGTGGCGGCACATTGCTGACCAGATCACTCCATCCGCATGTAGCGGATGATGGTGGGGCCAAGGGTGATCAGCAAAAGTGCGGGCAGCATGAGCATGGCCATCACGGCTGACATCTGCACCGGCAGCTTGTTGGCCTTTTCCTGCGCGCGCAGTTCGCGCGTTTCGCGCATTTCCGTGGCATAGGCCGTCAGCGCATCGGAAATGCTGGTGCCGAATTGCAGTGACTGGATAATCACGTTGGCAAAGGAAATCGCCTCGTCAATGCCCATGCGGTTGGCCATATCGGTCAGCGATTGGTCGCGGCTGCGCCCGGCCAGAATTTCGCGTTGGGTCAGCAGGAATTCATCCGAAATGTCCGGAGACACGATCACCAGTTCACGCCCGACGCGCTGCATGGCGGCATCAAAGCCCATGCCGGCGGCCGCCGAGATTTGCAGAAGGTCAAGCGCGTTGGGAAAGCCGTTCTCGATGCGGCTGTTGCGGGCGTTGATGCGCGCCTTGAGCCAATAGCCGGGCCCGTAAAAGCCCACGGCCACAGAGACCATGATGATCTGGACCACGCGCAGGCGCGACATTTCATCAAGGTAGGTATCAAGGCCAGCAGGCAAAAGCACACTGCTTTTCAACCCGTAGAGCGAAAGCAGGATGACCGGGCCGATCAGGGCAAGGCCAAGGCGCAGCAAGAAGAAGTTCTGCACGGAGTTCGGCCCATCAAAACCGGCTTGCGCAAGCTGCAGGCGAATCTGGGTGCGTTCCACCGGGTTTTCCGGGATCAACGCCTTGAGCAGGCCTTCGGGCTTTGCTTCGTTGTTCTTGAGCAGTCCGTTCTGATGGCGGTCTGCGCTATGTCCGCCGCCGGCCCGCCGCATACGAAGGGCGATGTCATAGGCCTCGTTCTGGTTGCGGGCGATAGCAATAAACAGGACCATGACCGACAGGCCAAAAACCACAAGGCTGATGGCCAGTGGATTTTCCGTTGCAAACCTGACAGCGTTTTCAAGCATGGCCATGGTCAGATCCTGAAACTTGCAAGTCTGCGCAAGACCAGGAAGTTGGCGACCAGAAAGAACACCACGGCAATGGCCATTTTCATGAACAGCGGGTCATCCTGCACGCCGGTGTAGTAACCGGGTGCGGTAACGCTGGTGAAGCCAAAGATCAAAAGCGGCAGGCCAGACAGGATGACAGCCGAAATGCGCCCTTCGGAAGAGATGGCCTTGATACGGCGGCGCATCATGGCGCGGTTGCGAATGACACGCGACAATGTGCCCAACATGCTGGCCAGGTTGCCACCGGTGCCGTGCTGGATGCCCACGCTTGCGGCCAGGTAATACATGTCTTCCTGATCAACCCGTTGGGCCAGCGCCATGAAGGCCGAAACCAGATCTTCGCCATAGGCAATCTGGTCAGCCATGATCTTGAACTCAGTCGAGATCGGGTCGCTCATGTTTTCGACGACGTTGGACAAGGTGGTGTTCACCGGATGGCCCACACGCAAGCCGCGCATCATCAGATCAAGCGCGTCGGGCAATTGCGCGGTGAACCGTTCAAGACGGCGACGTTTGAAGTTGTCAACGACCACCACGGGCAAGCCCGCACCCAAGAGAAGGGCCGGGATGATGGCCACGCCAAAACCAAGGATCTGCGACCAGATCACAAAGGCGACGGCACTGCTAAGGGCACAAACGGCAATGAAGGGCTGCACGCCCATTTTCATGCCGGCCTGCCGCATGTTGATTTCCAGCGATCCGAACACCGGAATCCGGGCCTTCCAGTTGTCGGGCCGTGCGTTGTTCATCAGCAGCATCTTGCCGCCGCTTTCTGCCATGATCTGCCGGATGCGCTGCGAACGGATGGCCTCTGCATCCTCGCGGCGCGACAGTATCTGACGAACCCCTTCAAAGGCCACGAGCACACCGATGAACAGCCCCACGAACGGCAGATAGGGCAACATGGTTTGCAAAGCCGCAATCATGTGGTGGCCTGCACGGGTGCAAACAGCGACAGCGGCAAATCAATGCCAGCGGCGATCATGGCTTCGGCACAGCGCGGACGCACGCCTGTGGCCTGAAAACTGCCCAGCACATCACCCGCTTCATTGCGGCCGGTCTTCTTGAAGGTGAAGATGTCCTGCATCATCACCACACTGCCTTCCATGCCCACCACTTCGGTGATGCTCATCACGCGGCGGCGGCCATCTGACAGGCGGCTAAGCTGCACGATCAGGTGAATACCGGCAGCAATCTGGCTGCGAATGGCCGACAAGGGCACATCGGCGCCCATCATGGCAATCATCTGTTCAAGGCGGCCAACCGCATCACGCGCAGTATTGGCGTGGATCGTGGTCATCGACCCGTCATGCCCGGTGTTCATGGCCTGCAGCATGTCAAAGGCTTCGGTGCCGCGCACCTCGCCTACGATGATGCGGTCGGGGCGCATGCGCAGTGCGTTTTTCACCAGGTCGCGCTGGTGAATGGCCCCCACGCCTTCGGCATTGGGCGGGCGGGTTTCCAGGCGTACGACATGATCCTGCTGCAGCTGCAATTCGGCTGCGTCTTCAATGGTCACAACGCGGTGGCCCTGGTTGATGAACCCGGACATGGCGTTCAGCATTGTGGTCTTGCCCGATCCCGTGCCACCCGAAATCAGCACATTCATGCGTGCATCGACGGCGGCGCGCAGAAACTGGCCCGCCGCTTCGGTCAGCGCGCCATGGTCGATCAGCCGGTCCAGTGTCATGGGCCGTTTTGAGAATTTGCGAATGGACAGCGATGGGCCATCAATCGCGCAGGGGCGCACCACGGCATTCACACGGCTGCCATCGGGCAGGCGGGCATCAACCCAAGGCTGGGATTCATCGATGCGGCGGCCCACGGCGGACACGATCTTGTCAATGATGCGCAGAAGGTGCTTTTCGTCCCGGAAGCGGACATTTGTCTTTTCCAGAAGGCCGCGCCGTTCGACATAGACCTTTTCCGACGAGTTCACGAGGATATCAGATACGCTTGCGTCATTCAGCAGGGCCTCAAGCGGACCAAAACCCAGCACTTCGTCCAGCAGATCATCAACAAGCTGGCTAAATTCATCAGAGCGCAGGACAATGCCGTTGTCTTTGACATAGGTCGAGACAAGGCCCGAAATCTCGCGCTTCAGTTCGGGGCGCTTGACCTTTTCGATCATCGCCAGGTTCAGCTGTTCCAGCAAAACCTCGTGCAGCTGTCCCTTCAGTTCGATCTGCTGCAGCTGTGCGGCCTGCGCCGTAGCCCGCGCATTCAGATCCTGTGCAGGTACAGCGGCAGGGCGCTGGGCCTGTGTCAGTTTCAGAACCGGGGTAGCCGAGGGAACAGGCACAGGTCGGTTGACCTGCGGCGCAGGTGTACTGACGCGAGCTTCAAATCCTTTGAACATGCCCCGGCCCCAATCTTCAGTCTTTCGTCGTTTTGGCAGAGGAATTGGACACAATCACGTCATCGGCAAGGCGACGATAGGCCTTTGTCATGGCCGAGCCTGCGGCCACGATGGCAAGGGGTTTGCCCAGATCAATTGCGCGGCGTGCGGCACGGTCATCACGGGGAATCCAATGGGCAAAGGGGCGGCCTAGCAAGGCAACCGCTTCCTTGAGCGAGCGCGACTGGGTGAAAGGCTTTGCCTCATGCGTGACCACGATCTCGACCGGAAGGGAAAAGTTGTGTTCGCTGAACAGGGTGACCAGACGGTGGGCATTGCGGATGGATGGCACAGAGGTATCCGTCACCAGCAGCACACGGTCTGCGGCAGCCAGCAGCACCGAAAGGCTGGGCAGGATGGCCATGGGCAGATCGATCACGATGTATTCAAACCGCTGGCGCAGATTTTCCAGCATGGCCGAAATCATTGGGGCGGTCATGGCATCAACGGGGGCAAACTCGGTTGGGGCGGGCAGTACGGACAAGCCGTTGGGATGGGCCACCATCGCGCGGCGCAGTTGCGTGGTATCGGGCAGTTCGCCCGCGCGCAGCATTTCGATCACGCCACCGCCATCGGCCACATCAAGATAAGACCCAAGCGCGCCATTCTGGATGTCAAGGTCCACCAGGGCGACACGGTTTTGCACTGCGGGTTTGCGCCCCTTGCGCGGTTGCACAAGCAGGGCCTGCGCAAGGTTGACAGCGGTTGTCGTGGCTCCGACACCCCCGCGTGACTTTGCCACGATAATGATCTTGCCGTGGGCACTTTTATCCGGGGCCTCATGTGGCCGCACCTGTGCTGGTTCGGCCGTTGGTGCAGGCAACAGGGTGGCCATCGGGATCACATCTTCCACGCCTGCATCAATCAGCACGCGGGCCTGCGCAAGGGACAGGTTTTCAGCCGTCAATGCCATAAAGCGGGCACGTCCGGCCCATGCGCCGGAAATTTCGCGCAAGGCATCCATCTGCTGCCCGTCGTCGCCGTCCATTTCGAACATGATGATGTCATGGTCAAAGGCGGCAAGGCCCTGATCAGCCAACAACCCGGCAAGCGTTGCATTGCGCGTGGTGACTGACGTGTCATCCGATGCGGCGGCCTGTTCAAAATGTTCAAGCACCACAGCGGATGTGCTGATCACAAGCACCGAAGTCTGCGCCACCGCCTGCGGTTCGGACAGGTGAGATTGCTCTGGAACAGGCGCTGCGGCACTGCGCGAGGATTTGAAAGCAGTATTTGCATAGGCGTTCATGTGTCGGCTCCTTCGAAGCAAGTTGGGCCTGCGTCGGGTGCGCAGGTCAGGCTCTCGGCGGGCAGAGATGAACTCATGCTCGGAAAACCAAGGGTTTGGCCCAGATCATCCAGATCATCGGCACCGGCCAGGCCTGCCAGTGATCCAAGTGGGGTGGTGAACTGAAAGTTGAGGTTAGTGATGGCGACAGTCACGGTTGGGCTATAGGGCCCACCCAGGAATCCGGTATTCGGATCAAAGGTGTAGGTGAACTGCAGGTTTTCTACGGTTGCGTTGTGTGGCATCAGATCGCGTACGCGGGCCCAGATGGCGGCCGATGTGGCGTTACTTGACGAGCCCGTGCAGGTGACCGTCGGGGGCACCCGGCAGATTCCGGCGGCAAAGTTGCACGATGTGCCGAACTGGTAATCGGTCGCGGTGCCGTTCAGCGTGCCGCGCTGGTTTGTTGCAGGCAGGCCCGCGCAAACCGGGCCGTTCACAGCGGCCTGACGCACGGCAATCTCGGTTGCTTTGGTGGCGGCCACGTAGGAAAAGGCCATGCGGCCAAAGTCAAGCACACCAAACAGCAGCAGCAGGAACAGCGACAGGACCACGCCAAATTCAACCAGCACACTGCCGGCCTCATCGCGTGCGAACCGCTTTGCCTGGTGCCATGCTGCAATCATGCGCCAAATACCTTTGCGCTGTCTGCGACGGTTGTTGCAACGCCGGGCAAGGTTTGGCCTGACAGGGTAAATATGCCGGCAAAGGGATAGGCGATGGTCATGTTGACGGTCAGCGTGACAACCGGGGCAGGGCTGATGCGATAGTCGCCCGGAATGCAGGCCAATGTCGGAACGACCGATGTGATGGTGACCTGCGCAGGCAAAACCGACGCGCCACCGGTATCAGACGCGACAATGTCCGAAATCGTGGGCGTGATCGGGGTAAAGTTGTACCCGGCGCTGCAGGCATTTGATGGCACGGCCCGGCTGAGGTAACGGGTGGCGTCGCGCACGCCGGCAACGGCGGTCTGATAGGCCCAGAAGGTGCGCCCTCCCTCGATCGCCATGGCAAAGATCAGCAGCATCAGTGGCAGCACAAAGCCGAATTCCACCAGCGCCACACCACTGTCGTCGCGGTGCAGGCGGGCCATGGTGCGGGTCAGACGAGAGCTGCGGATCATCATTCGACCAGCCGCACAACATCGCGCACCAGCGCATCGCTTTCGTTGCCATCCGCACTGCCGCCCGCACTGCCAATCACCTCGACCCAGATATCAGGCGTGCCATCAAGGCCGATAGGCCGCAGCATGAAGATCTCAACGAATTCGCGCACCGGCACATCTTCGGTGCGGCCCTGCACGGGGTTGGCGGTGCAATCTATGGCTGCGGCCACCAGCACACGGCGGGCGGCATCGTTTGAGCGTTTGTTGGAACATTGCGGGCGGCCGGATTCCTGCCGGTTACCCGGCAGGATGCGGGTATTCGATGACGCCCCGCCCGCGGCAGCAATTTCGGCCAGATAATACTGATAGCGCGTGGTGGCCGTGGGATGGGGATCGTTATTGCCATAGTTGCGCTGCACATAGGCCGCGCGCCCGGTTGACCATGTGCCAGTGCCAAAGCGCGTGCAGGTGCCGCTGGCAAAACAATCATCCACGGGAAGGCCCATGGTGTTTGTGGTGGGCGTGGCATTGCTGCCGATGCACTGGCCGTTTGAGGGCCGGTAGCCAGAAATCACGTTGGGTGCAGGGGCATAAAGCGCGTCATTACGCACCGAGTTCATCGTCGCATTATAGATGTCAAACATCACGTTCAGCGCGGCCTCGGCGTTTCCTACCGCCTGTCCGGGCCGGGTGGTGACACCAATGCTGTCAAAGCACCCCAACCGGTTGCCAATCGCCGCCACAAGGCAGCGGTCCAGCCGCGATCCATTCAGACCACTGCAGACGCCATCTTCGTCCACATCGCCATCACTGGGATCAAGAAAACCGAAATCACCCGGCCCCCACGCCGCCCCGCTGCCACCCGCGCGCAGCTTGATTGCCATGCCGATGTTCTCGTCAGCGCGGAACGATGCGTTCGGCATGCAGAACATCAGCGGCGTGATATCGCAGGCCACCTGGCTGAACCCTGCTGCTGCTTCGGCCCCCACGCTGCGGGTAGGCGCGCTTTGGCCACGCAGGGCGGAAAACGCGGCGCTGAATCCCGGTTCCATGGTTTGCGATGCCGTGGACACATGCACAAAGCGCGCCGTCTTGCCGTTTGTAGTGACAAGCGGGGTCAGGTCTGTGCCGCTTGGCCGTTCCGTCAGAAAGGTAAGGGTGTAGTCGCCGGGGCCTGACAGCACGTCATCCTCGATGCCAAAGCGTGCCTGATCGGCAATCATGTTCGCGGCGGCTGTTTGTGCGCGGGTAAGGGAATCGGCCCGACCATCCAACTCGCCTGCCGCAGCAAGCGCCACGGAATCAGCAAAGCTTTGCAGATCGGCCTGACTGGATGACATGCGCCCGACATCATAGGTCAGGGCGAGAATGCCCATCAGCACAGCCAAAGACATGGCAAAGAACGGCAGGATCGAGCCATCTTGCGATCTCATGAAACCTTGCAGCCTGCGTGCCCCACACATCGGCTGTTTCCCTATGGACCGGTGGCGGAGGTGGCCGGATCAAGCGAAATCACGCTTTCCTCATTGCCCCGGCGCACGCGGATCTGTTGGGGCGCGGCGGCAACGGGGGCAGGGGCCACAATTGCGGGCGCAGCCGGTTGAACACCCAGCACATCAGCAAGGGTAACAGGGGCAAGGGGTTCGTTCGTGGCATTGTCAAGCGAACGCAAGGTCAGGCTCAGTTGCCCTGCATTGCGTGCAAGGGCCAGTTTCTGGCCGTCGCGGGCGGACACTTCGACAGTGACGGTACGCGCAATGCTTTCGCGCACGGCATCTGCATCTGCGGCCTGATCAACGCCAATCACCGCAACGTCTTGCAGGATCGTGAACGAGCTGAGGCTTTCGCCCTGCCCTTGGGTCAGCACAATATCGACCCGGTCACCGGGGGCCACAAAGCCAGCCACGCCGGTGACGGCATCCACCTGAATGGCCACGGCGCGGGTATTGGCGCCCAGCTTCTGGCCAATGCTGATGACCTCGCCGAATTCGGACATCTTTTCCGGCAACAGCAGTTCGCCCTGGCTGATTTCGCGCTTGGCGCGGCGCGATGCAGTGCCGTCACCTATGATCAGATAGGGGTCAGTGATTGCGCCAAAGGGCACAGCTTCAAGCGGCCAGCCCTGAACAGTCAACGATTCAAGTTTGATTTCCGCGCCGAACGGGATGTTTGCTGCGGCCACATAGACATCAACCATGTTTGTGGCCTGCGCGGGTGCGGCCTCGGCTGCGCCACTGATGACCGGATTGTTCGTCAGTGTACTTGCATAATAGACCGAACCGCCGGCGACGATCACGCCGAACAGGGCGGTCATGATGGAACCTGCGCGCATCTTCTACCCCTATAGCCGCTTGCAGAATGGCCCCGGCTTTGCAGAGCACTTTTGGCATCTGGCCAAGTGCTCGGCGAAAACGGTGCCGCCAGTGCCCGCACTTGGGCGGAACACTGGCGTCGTTTGCCGCGCTGCCGGGCAGTGACACCCGACAAAAGCGCGCATTTGTTGGGATTATGGCGTTGTAGCAGGGCGGCCCAGTGCAGAGCCTGCGCTGTCCATACGGTTGCCAACGTCGCCAGCCAGCAGCGTCAGAGCGCCAGCGCCCAGAGTCACGGCCAGACCGAGTGCGATACCATATTCAACCAGGGTTGCACCCTTGTCGCAATCACGGAAGCGTGCCCATACATTCAACATCTTTTTCATCTTCATAGCCCTCATCTCTAAAGTGATAGCGCCGACCATCGGGACGCTGAACCTTGCACCCGACATGGCTGCTTGGATGAGTCGAAGTTAATTCAAATTGGATGGTATATCTTCATCAAGGTTGATGAATAATACAACTAAGGGTTGCATGGTTATAACTTTTTATTCATCTATATGAAAAAAAACGATATTTTCTTTAACAAATGACGGCCCGCTGGCCAAATCTTGTCCAACGATGATAATAAGCTGGCAAAAAGTGCACTGCAATCTTTTTCTTGCCGCGTTTTCGTCTCTTTTCACGAAGATTGTGTTCAGATCACCACTTTATTGCGCCGTGTTTGGCCAGATTGTTTTCTTAATAATGAACGCATTCACCATCACATTCTGCTTAACGCAAATATGA